>JACPJR010000013.1 GCA_016187565.1 Candidatus Woesearchaeota archaeon | reverse complement strand
ATTTTCATTTCCCCAAAATAAAGTATCATAGGTTTCAGCGCTTAAACAATTCCAGATATATCTTCCTGGAAGTAGTCCAGTGAGGGTGAGGCTTAGCTCATCACTATTCTGTGTGGTGTAGATCTCCCACGTTCCTGTGATGTTAGTGTACAGCGAGATATTTTTTGTTCCGTAGTAGCTCTGTGCATTGCAGGAGATGCTCACGCCCCCATCTGCTCTATGGAAGGAATTGTTCATTGGCTGCATGAGAGAAATAGTTGTGGTATCATTACGCACTTTTCTGAGGATAATACCTCCTTGGGGAGAGAGATTTAGGGTTGTTACTGGATACCCATCATTGTAGAGGTTTCCTTTATTATCTTGATCTATGCCAATAATTCGTGCATAACCTGGTTCTATGTTGATCGTTCTATTTTCATTGTCCAGGCTTATAAGAGCAATCCCCTTTTCAAAATCTCTTCGATAGACGTCACTATATCCCTGACTCGAAAGATTATAGATTGTTTTAGTTTCCTTTCCTAGCCATTTCAAATATTGGGCACGGTTAGCACCACAGATAATCCCACTTTGACTGTGATTATAGCAGAGGATCTCACCGCTGTACAGGGGATGCTTTGCACTGAATCCATAAGGATCAACACTAAACTCGTCAAACCAATCATCTCTTGGGCCGACATCTTCATTTCCTTTACTTTCTAAATCGAGAACACAAGTAGGAATACCTGTCGCGTGACTCCAGGTGTGGCCATAATAGCCATCACCGAAAACTAACGTCATTGCCATGATATTTCTATGATCCTCCCAATTATTGCTGTTGATGTGTCCCTGGTAGTATTGACCACCCTCGTAATAGTCTCGATCTCTTTCTGAAATAAACGAATAGACGGGTTGTGCTAGAAAATTGGGATTGTAATGGGTCTGCCGATACTGCTCTAATGACTCGAGATAGGTACCCTGAAAGTTACCATTAAAATCTTCGTAATTTCTTCCATTAGTGGTCAGATGAGGCAAGGGATTACTGGGATCTGGCCCAGGGACGAGGTAGCCATTAACCATAACTGCAAACTCTGGCCTTCCTTGATCACTGGCTTTCTGTTTAATTAAGCCCGAATATTCTTCATAGATGGGATAGAGTTGAAATTCTACATCAGCGAAAGCATCAACATTGCCGTCTAAATCTTGGTCTAGCCTATACTCAGAGGGGCTGGAGCCAGAAAATCGAAAGCCATAATCGCGTTGTAATTCACCATCTGCATCATAGATGACACCGTCATTGAGATACACTCCCTCAAATGCAGCAGGGACTAAGAAATAACTAACATAGTCTGATGCTGCCTCTGGCCAGTTAACCGTCGTTCCAGAAAAACTATCCACGCGTAATTGATTGCAATTCGTAGTAGCTTCTAAATCCTTTCTGCAGTAGAGGTTCATCTTAAAGACTAAAGAACCAAAACCGGGTGAAGAACTCGAGATAAATCCGGCTCTATCTCCAACTGCATACGATTGAGGCTCTCCGTAGACAGTTCTGTCTGTAGTTCCTTCCTTATAGGAAACGGTAATGATACCGTAATCAGCAGTAAACGTAATCTCTTTAACAGCCATGATCTCTACCGTACCTCTACCGCCACCTAAATCATTATCAAAAAAACTAAAATAAATCCAGTCGTATTTATTGCCTTCATTCCAATACTCTGCTGGACCATTCGTATAAGCCCCTAAGTCAGCTAGCACTGTGGGGTTAATGTCAGTTATTGGAAACTTGAATTGGTTTACTGAACCATCACTGCTGACTGCTTCCTGTAGCTGTGTTAATGGCGTGTATGCAAACCATCGTGGACTTAAAGAGTCTGCGAACCAACGAAGAGGGTTGTTAGCACTAAAACCAAAATTTGCAGTCTCTTCTTCTTTTAATGACTTGTGGGAAAATATTTTCAAATTTGGATTCAATACTTTAGCCTCTTTCCAGATTTCTTGCTTACTAATCCCATTGTTGCCAACATCGTACACTTGGCCTGCATGAGATCCAAAGCCCCATAATCTTCCATAATCATAACCTCCATTAATCTTACTGGAGACGACACCTCCGGTGGTAATCCCCTCATATGCGCTGAGTGCAAGATAGCAACCTGAGTTGTTATCAAGATTCGAAAAAATATTTGCTCGAAGCATAGGATATCGAAGTTCTGGTAAACTGTCTCCTGCCGGAGCGTTTGGATCATCTGTTCCTTCATCATCAGTTCCAAAACTTTTTTCTTTTAAGGGAAAGGCTTCCTCAACAACTGATGTAAGTATGTGTACTGCTTTTGCAAAGAAGTTAGTCCTTTCTATTCTTTCTTGCTTTTCTGGTGAATCCGTAGATAAACCTTCACGACGATTATTCGGAGTTTCAGTGATCATCAGTTCTAGAGCTACAACAAGTATGAGCGCAGCTATTACATATTGCATCCAGTAGGTAGGCGTCATACCTTTTTTTTTCTGCTCAACCTGAGTTTTTTCGCCTTTTTTGTTGTTGTGATCTCTTTTCATGATAAAACAGATTCTACTTATTTTTCAACGTGACCCATGCCTCATTGATTCCCATTAAGATAATAATGGTAAGGATAATGCTTAAAATAATGATAAACATCCAGCTCAACTGTTTTTCTTTTTTGAGTTCGTCTATTTCGATGTCTTCGGTAACATCAGTTCCATTAACAAAGATTGGTTGTACTTGGTTTGATTGATCAAGGGTTATAATCAATTCTTGAGCTGCCTGTGAGTCATTTCTTTCTTCTACGTTGTCTAATCCTTCATTGTTGTTGCTCCTGTTATTTTCATTATTGGAAGTATCATTTTCATCTGAATCACTTCCAAGGCTTCCACCTCCTCCCCCTCCACCGCCTCCTCCACCATTCCCGTTATCTCCACCATCATCGCATGGTTTTTCTTGATTATTATCGCCGGTACAATCAGGTGTAGGAACACAAGAGCAACTGCATTCTATTACATGCAGTATCACTCGTTATAGAGAACGATTGTCCTGTTGCTCTATGGGTATTATCAATCTCAATATTACTCAAAAAACTCATGTTCTGTTCAACAGCAACCTGAAAGCTATAGCGCATATTTGCTTCTTCCCAGTTGGTTAGGTTCCACCACTTCAGAACATAGTAAGGAAAGCTTGTGTTGAGACTTACATTGCCACTTATGTTCACGATGCTATTTGCTCCAAGTACCGTAAAGTTTTTAGTGTAGTGTGTTCCATTGTTGGAAACCCCATCTATACGTAATGTTGGTGCAGGGACACTGAAGTATAACCAAACGTTGGTTTGTGAGAGATTCGCAGTCCAACTGAGATTTTCTCCAAGATCAACAACATCCTTCCTGCCGAAGCGTTCGTTACTTTCTTGTCCCTCATGAACTGACCATGCAAATCCGTTTTCCCATCCTAGTGGCTTGTGTATGACAACATTCTCAATTGCAGGTGATGTTGCATAGATTACGGGCATGCGGAAAGTAACATTTGACCCATCAATACTAACCGTAACATTGAGCTGCTCATAGTCATCTCCATTGGTGTAAACGGTTTCTGTACTTGTGGTGAAATTACCTTCACTGGAGTTTACTTGTTCTGTGTTTGTTGCTGCGGTAATTACGTAATAGTAAATTGTATTTTTGGCCAAATTGTTGAGTACCAGTGTTTGATTCATATCCAGCGTACTGTTTGTCTGTTCCCAGGTATATATTCCTGATTCATTACCATAGCGAATGGAGCCGTTCGCAGGTTTATTGGTACTCCAATTAATCATTACTTGGGCAAAGGTCATCTCTTTCACATTTATCTCAGTAATTGCTAGAGGGTCTTCACTATCTGTTGAGGTTACTGTTAGTTCTTCTTCTTTCGTCTGTGGTGAGGTAATTCTCAATGAATCGTTCTCCATGATGGTTGCCACGATGTAGTATTCTGGGTCTGGATCAAATAAGCCATCGTACTGCCATTCTGTGATCCATGAGGTGGATACATTCTCTTGAGTGATGCTCATCGGCAAAGGATTAGTATTAACAGGATCTTCGCCAATGAGATCATCCTCTACAATTTCAAAGGTAAGCGTGTAGCCTGTACAGCCACGGGTAGCAACGGATATATTCACCATTTCTCCTGCAGCAGCAGTAAACTGGCTCCAGAAGGCACGGAGCAACTGGCAGTTTCTAGTAATATTTGTATTTCCTTCTTGAATAATCAGATAACTTTCTTCGTTGATGGTTTCAGGTATAGTTAGATATCCAGTTCCATTGGTCATAATAACGCGTGCATCAAAAATACTAGTATGAGATGCATCAGAGAGCACTATAGTGTAGTTAGCAGAGACACGCAGGCCACTAAGGTTAAGCTTTACTTCTACAGGATAGGTCACACTTTGTATCCAGAGTTCTTTTTTCGAGTCATTCCATTGCGTGATGTTAGTAACTATTGTTTGTGAAGGAATTATATGAAGAGAAGATTGCTCTGCAACAATAAATGAATCCTTTTCAATGGATGTTTGTATGCTTGTCATTCCTGTAGGTGAAATCGTGTGCTGCAATTGATACGGTACATTTTTTTGATTATGTACTAAAAATAACCGAGTCCCATTGACATTTTCATAGGTGATGTTGGATGATGCATTCATTGAGCTGATAAGCAGCCATTCATTGTTTTGTGCAGTTTTCATTTTGGCAAGTATAACTAATTCCTGGATTCCATAGGCTGGAAGATATGGATTTGCTTGTGGAATAACATGGAACACTTTTTCATCCATGGTTGTGTATCCACCATCTTGACTCATTGCGTAGACTGCATGATACAAGGGACCAGGATCAAATGAACAAAAAGGATCTGCAAACGGCACAGATACAGATGAGACATTGAACCGTAATGCAAAAAGATTAAGGGCTCCTGCATTTGCAAAGTTTTCACATTTTGACGTTCCAAATCCATTAATCAAGAGCGCATCAGTTAATTGCTGTCCATGCACTATTCTCTGGCGGTCATTTGGTCTCAAAAATTCTTGTGGATCGACGTAGCCAAATCCGCCGTCTCCTATACCATACACATCTACTTCATTCGGGACCATCAGGCGAGGCTCAAAATTCCATCCTAAAATAATATCAGGCTTTGCTGCACGTAATGCAGGGATGAGTTCATTCCACATCTGCGCGATGCCACCTTCGTATGATACATTATAGATTTCTCCATTCCCTAATTGTCCGGTAACCACACTCGGCCAGGTGACATCAAATCGGTATCCATCAATACTATCTCCATACGCTTGGATATCATTAACGAGTTTGTCAACCACAAACTTTCGACAGCTTGCATTTCTTGTATTAAGAAGTCCATTTGATGAAGTTGCTGGCGCATTAAATGGGTTGCCATCCTTATCTTTAGCAATGCAATTCCTTGCATCGAGGTAATTATACATAAAACTTCCATAGGGTTGTTCAAAAACACTATTGTAAGCGACAACCTTGAGACCAGCGGCTTTTAATGCTTGGGCATGCGAAAGTTTTTCTGGAGAAGGACCTAGTCCGCCGAGGAATGCGCAACCTATCCCAATATAATGGCCACAGGAATCATAGGAGGAGTTTATATCAGAAAAGCTGAGTTCAACACCAGTGACGTGGTTAACGATGAGATCATTGAGTTCTTCCTCTGTGAGCACTTCTGTTGCATCGAGCAATGAAGCAAAGTTACCCTCTTCATCTGCCACTGAAACCTGTACAGTACGTGGAGTTGTCGATAACACCGCAGTATACCATTGCGTAATCATATACTCGTTTTTTGCATCAACCAATAACGGATTAGGTTCCTGAATTGCGGGCAAATAGAATGGCTCGATGATGTAGGTTATGATTGTGGTATCTTGAGTGACGCTCACCAAGCCCGAGTCATCAGCAGAGGTATTGAAATCTTGGGGAATGATCCTTGCACGTACTGATGCTTCATCGGTTCCATTATAGACATGTGTTTTATAGTACCTTTTGCCTGTTAAGAGTTCCTGTCCTGTTGGTGCTATGATAATGCCATGACTTTCATTAAACATTCCCACACCAGGAAGGTATGTTTCTTTTTTTGGATAGATTGATGTCATTTGTACGGCTTCTGATGGAAAAATTCCATGAGGGCCTTTAAATGACGCGAGTGTTTTGAAAGGCATAGAAGACGTGTAGATAACCGCTGTTGTCATTCCTTCAGGTACGGTTTCATATGTTCCTTTTCGTGAAATATTCATGCGTGTTTGGACGAGATCAGTAGACAACAGTTGTGTGTCCCACCACACTACCCAAGATGAAGAAGAGAAGTTCAATTGTACTGTTGAAATGTTCTCATAACTATTAATCAGAGAAAGGTCTTCTTCTGTGTTCAGCAGGAGTATAACAGCTATTTGCTTACTTGATGAGCGCTCTGAGACATTTATCGACAGGATTCCTCTGTCTTGTGCCATAGAGAACGTATAGTTCCTTCCTCTTAATTCCCAGTTAGTTTCCTCTGGTTTGCATACAGAATCGTTTCCGTCTACAGCTTGGTTACAGTCATTGTCAATGCCATCATTACAGTCCTCTGTTGCACCCGGATGTGTATCGTTATCAAAGTCATCACAATCAAGACCACCACAAATCCCCGATTCATAGCCGTCATTGTCACCATCCATACACATTGTTGTCAATGCTGCGCGATCTTGCAGCGTTGGATTATAATCTTTGATTGCATTGTACAATTCTTCCCAAACTCCTGTGGTATTGGGAAGATTAGTAACATCATACGGACCGTCAGGGCAGGTGCTGTCTGACTGGTTATAGCTGGAGTAATTATCACCAGCAAGCAAACCAAAATTCATGTAACAATCATCAGGATCACAATTGAGCTCCCTATTTTCAAGAGAGAAATGACTATCAATGTAGCTGTACCATACAGCACCAAGAACAAACGGATATTTGATAGATTCATTCATGTAACGCTGGTAAAATTCTCCTCGTCTGCTTTGATTCTCTGCAATCGGATACCCTTCACTACTGCACTTTTCCCAGTCTTTATGGAGATAAGAGAATTCAGCAATGAGGACTGGTTTTTTAGCCAGCGCGTACCATTTTTCCATGTGGTCTCTAAAACTAAACGGAAAACCATCGTAATATTCGTAATCCATACGTTGATAATAGTCAATGGAGAAGACGTCAGCAAATTTCATCTGTTCTTCCATTGCTTCTGGATCGATATCAATAGCAGATTTATAGCCGAGGTTCATATGGTTGTTTGCAGTGTAATTTTCCATTGCTTCATCTACGGTAGTCATTACCTTTCTGACGAGCAACCGATTAAAGTGGTGAAGATCTGCCAATCGTTCTGGGCCACCGGTCTTCCCGAAGGTTGAGGGATATTTTAATACGGTCCCATTCACAGTACGATACAAGTCTTCGTACAAACAATCCCATGGTAGCCCAAACAATTCCTGAAAGTTGCTGAATGAGAGAAGCCCACTACAAATTCCTGGTATGGCATTTTCACGTTCGCTGAGATTATAGAAGGTATTCAGTTTTGCAAGCTCTTCCCCAGGATAAAGCTCCTGATACTGGGCAATCATGCCATCAACATATGCTTGTTTCGCATAGGGCATTGGTTTTCCCTGACTATTGTTATTATCCATGGTATTCTGGATCCATGCATGGAAATAACCGGTTTCTATTCCATTGAACGGTTCGTTGCTAATATAGTACCCCACAATGAGAGGATTGATGTCCTCGCTAATGCCATAACTTTGTGCTATGCTTACAACATTGGCTTCCCAGCTTGGGGACCAGACATCTGCATCTTCTTCAAAATTCCCCAAAAATTCGAGATTTGGTGTGATGGGAAAGTATCCCTGGAACCATCCAAGGGGAGAGGCATGACCAATCATATTCATTGATATACTGCTAAGCATACTCACCGAGCTGCTTACCAGTGATTTAATAGTGGGATATTGCTGCTCATAGTAGCTCTCATCAAAGTATCCAGGAACAATGGAGCTCATTCCTGAGAGGAAAACCCGTTGTCCCATAGGATTAATAAACCATAATCTGTTTTCCAGTTGCTCAATGTGGTAAAAGCCTGTTTTTTCTCCGTAGGGTTCTTCTTTAATACCCGGGTATTGACTACTGAAGTTTAATGTCCGATCTAGAGTAACTGGATCATGGCCGGATTTTTCGCACGTTACCGTGTATGTCAATAATTCATTTTCTTGCGTTGTAATCGTTCCGGTGTACCCTGAAACATTGAATGGAAAACCGAAGATTCCTTCCAGAGAGAACTGACTCTTATAGGTTGCGCTTACAGTTTCATAGGGAGTTTCAATCGTACAGAGACCATCGCTTATTTGCTGGTCATAGGCATCACGATAGGAAATGTATACCACTACAGGATAAAAGGGGTACAATTCGTGCTTGTGTGGTTCACTAAGCATTCCCTCATCAAAAACAACAACAGAATCTTGTGTGGTTATTGTTAGATTATCAAGCCGTACTCCCAACAATCCGATGGTGGTGAGGTTTAAGGTTCTAGGGGTACCTGAGACACCGATATAGTGGTATTTCTCGAGAAGTACCTCTGAATAGGGATTTTGTTCTCCCGGAGTGTATAGTGACCTTCCTCCACCACCCGTAACAATGTACTGCACACCATTAATGGGTTCCATCCTCTCGTAGAAGTGTTGATGGCCATTGAAAACAAGATCAACACCAAAAAAGGAGAATAAAGGAGTTAATGTTTCTCGCACGTCGAGGTCAGTACTATGGTACGCTGAATCACTTGCATACGCAGGATGGTGAAAATAGACAATCTTCCATTGTTGGTCAGTACGATTTAAATTGCTGAGCAAGAATAAAAACTGGGGAGATCCAGGATGGTAATCCTCATTGGTGTCGAGCGCAATGAGCAATGCATCTCCGTATTCGAAGGCATAGTATTTTTCAGTTGAAGCAGGATCACTCTCACTGAGTCGCTCATTCGGAAGGTAAAAGTTATCCACGTAGGGCTGTCCATCTTCAGTAACAATATCGTGATTACCAAGGCTTGGGAACATAGGTACAGAGAGGCTTATGTTTGCATAGGGATCGAAGTAATTCATGTTGTAATCTTCTTGCCTTCCAGAATCGTAAACGATATCTCCCGTGTGGAGCATGAAATCATAGCCTCTCTGCACACGATCCTCTTCCATAACTTTTGCAAGTAAATATTGTGGATGTTCAGTGTCACCAAACGCATCACCCGAATCACCAAAAACAATAAAGGAAAAATTACTTCCTGGTGATCGTTGAGAACTAAACGATGCTTCTACAATGGTATTTCCGTTCAACATAACTTTGTAGTAATAGGTTTTATCTTGTTGGAGATTTGGTAAGGTTGCTTCATGAAGGTAGACATTTTGTTCAGGCAGATAGGTCCGTTGACTTGCAACTACATTTCCATAACTGGGTGTAAGCCCATAGCGAACTTCTCCTGGCTCGTCTGCAAGCGATTGCCAGATTACCATCATTTCATTTGCTTTTGGACGCTGGAGATATGGTCCACGGGGAACATCACCTACAGCGCTTAGTGAAGGTGGCTCTTCCTCTACTTCCTGGATGTTGGTGGCATCATTGTCCTGAGTAGCACTGTTCGCGTTATTGTTATTCGGATCATTATCGTTATCATTATTATCATCTTGTGGTTCAACAATATTGGCAAGATCTTTCGTCATGTCCTTGACCAGTTCAGCAGCCTTTCCAATCAGTGATTGAGACAGGGGTTTTTCATGAAACGCTCCTTGCTTTGGTAGTAGCGTAATCTCTGTTATGGCTGGAATGATCATAAGTAAAAGAAGTAAATGGATCAGCCAGTTTTTCTGCAGTATCACTTTTTTTTGAGATTTTACGTCTTTGTGTGTCATTTTACTTATTTTTCGACAGATCTCGTCGAATAAGAGATTTAATCATTGTATCGAGGTTTTTCGTTTTTGCATAGTTCATCAGATAGGAAATGTTCAAAAGATCTTCCCGTAGCAGCCTCTCTAGCAGAGACTTCGTGTCAAGAGCGTAGAACGGAAGAGTTCCTCTTTCTTTTTCATGGAGGAGATCAATCACCGCTTCCTCATAAGCACCTCTTCGAGAGTAAAGGGAGGTATATTCCCTGATGAGGATAATCATCGTAAGATGCATCTTCTCTTTGAGCAAAAGAATTTCTTTTGTTGTTGGTGCAATCAATGTTGTTATGCCCAATTGCTCTTCAATAAGTTTACCTATCTTCTTACCAAGACCCTTCTCAACATACAGATGAAATATCTTAAACTTCGGTACCGAAGGGAGATAGACATGGAGAATTGCGATAGCAGTGAAGCAGAAAGGTTGTAATTTCTCAGCCTTCAGCAGATTATCAATGGCCTTTACTTCTTCGGAAAGAATGATCTCTCGTTTCTTCGAGCTTATCTTATAGATTCCTTTTGCTTTTTTAACAACAGAGCCACTCTGTTGTAATCGTCGAAGAAGGTGATATGCTGTACTTTGTTTTACTTTGCACACCTGCATAAGGTTTGAGAGAGTAATTATACCGGTAGGGTATTGCCGCGTCAATCTTTGCAGGATCTCTTGGATGTTCACAATCAAAGAAAATGTAGATATTATTTAAACTTTTCTAGAACTTATTTATTTATTTTTTAATAAAATTGTTATTCTATCTTTTTTTTGAAAAATAATAATAATTTTAGAATTTTTTAATTTAAATTGTATTTTTCTTTACTTTATTCTTCGAGAGAACATTTTTGTAGTTAACGAGTATTTTTTTTCGAAAAATTTATAAACCACCACGTTCTTGGAGATAGAGAGGTGATAGTTATGCCAGAAAAAGTGGCTAAAGTAGGGGTTAAAAGAGAAGAAGGCTATCTTTACTTTGTCGATAAACAAGGTAACGTTGCACGAGCTAAAATGTCCCGTGCAGGGCGAACAAAAAGCAAAGCAAGACAGGAAGTTGTTGCAAAATCTGGAGTCAAGCGAGAAAATGGTTACCTTTATTATGTTGACAAACAAGGTGATGTTGCTCGTGTAAAAATGGCTCGTGGAAGAAAAAGAAAGTAAATTCCTCTTTTTTTTTCTTTTCTCTTTTTCTTATTTAGAATTGGATTCCTGATTGAGATCCGGTTATTACCGTTTTTTATTCACTCTTTCCTAAGAGAAATCCAATGTTTCCCTTGGTGGTATGAATAATTCCTGTTCTCGTGTAACGGTAGGATAGAGAAAGATTGTACTTTTTGCTGTCATCAAGCTGGCAATCAGGTGCTCTTATTTCTTTGCTTCCCGTAGGTGCGATAGACTCACCGATACGTATGGTACAATTTCCTATAAACGCTTCTTCGAGATAAATCGTTTTTGGCATTCTATTTCCCAGGAGGATAGTTACTTCATTTTGTTCTATGGAGTGGTTAAGGCAGTTGAGATCTACTTTTAAGATGCAACTGGTTATTGTTCTTTGGTAGGTTTGTGTTAGCCTTGCTTTCAGTGTACTATAATATTCAATGCTGAGTCCAATAGCAGCGATAAGCAAAATAATGAGTATGATGAGGGAAGTAATCTTTTTTCCGAGAGAAGATTTTTGTGAATTTCCTTTTGCTCTTTGCGTTTCTTCTATTGCTTTACTGATACGTTGTTTTTCTTCGTCATCTACCAGTGCGTCATACATTTCCTCGACATCATGAGAACTGCTTTTTTTGTTACTTCCCATTGCTTCTAGTCTCCCTATTGACAACGGCCTGTAATGACATCAGTGCAACCTCTACCTGTTTGTCTGTTGGTTCTCGTGTGGTGAGGTTTTGGAAGAGTAATCCAGGGAAGAGAATTATTTTAACGCCCACATTTTTCGGGTAACGTCCACCAAGGCGCAAGATCTCATAGGAAACCCCTGCAATAATTGGAAGGAATAAAATCCGTAGGCTAAACAGAAAAAGGTAACGGAGCAGCCATGGCCATGTATTCACTTGAGGAAATCCCCATTTCACTAGAAGGGGAATAAAGGAAAAAATAATAATACCTACGCTAACGACAATGAGAAGAAATGCTGTTCCACAACGAGGATGAATGGTCGAAAATTGCTGTGCATTTTTTACGGTTAACTTTTTCTTTGCCTCAAAACAGTGGACTGCTTTATGTTCTGCTCCATGGTACTGGAAAAGCCGGTGAACATCTTGCATTCTGGCAATAAGGATAACATACACCAAAAGAATGATTACTTTAATGAATCCATCCATAAGGTTGAACAGTACTGGATGCGTTTGTTCACGTAATCCTAAAGCATTCGTTATCACATAGGGCAGGAAGGCAAAAATTAGAATTCCCATAATCAATGAAAAAATAACCATAAATAAGAGCGTAGTATCACTTAACTTTTCCTCTTCTTTTTCAATTGCCTTATTTGCAGAGTAGTTAAGAGCCTTTATTCCAAGAACAATGGTTTCTATCAACGAGATAGTACCTCGAATAAACGGTAAGCCAAAGAACGAGACTTTATTTGTTAGTGAATTGATTTTTTCTGTCTTAAGATGAACCTTTTTGTGTTTAGGATCACGAACAGCAATGACCATATAATGGGCAGATCGCATAAGCACTCCTTCAATAATAGCTTGTCCTCCGATGGTCAAGGGTTGATGACTCTTCATGATTCCTTTATTGCTGTTACAATAGTTACAATAGATATATAATGATATGAAATACACATGATAGTAGGTCTTAATAAACTTTCGCATACCTCTAAATATAAATACATATAAATAGAACTTTATTCCTCCAATTCTGGGAGTAGAACATTCATAATACCATGAAGTCAAACACCAAGCAAGAAAAACGTGAACGCCGTTTGAAAATTATTGTAAGTACGGTCATTGCCTTTCTTATGATTACCAGCGTTATTGGATTTTTATACAGTGGCGGAACTGATGATCGCTATAATTATAATGGTCACCAGTTTAAGAAAAGTGGCTATGGCTGGTCAACGAAAATAGACACGACCTGGGCAAATTTTGCGTACTATCCTCCTGAGTTAGAATCAATAAATGTCAGTGCTCCAGTAGTTCCTAGTCTTAAAGACGCTAAGGTCGTTTACCTGACCTTTGACCCAACATCATCTTTTATCGGAGAAGTTGATCAAGTTCGCTTTGATCTTTCCACCAAGTTTCCTCAATGGTTGGGGATTTTTGTCATTGATGCTACTACGCGAGATGATGATCGCTATACATTACCTATTGTCACCTGTATGAATGCAACCGCAGATGCTCCTGTCCTTTACTTAACAGAGGGAAATGCAACAGCTATTTCCCAGCAAGGCTCTTGTATCTTATTCCAAGCATCAAAAACAAGTGACCTTCTCAAGCTTGAAGAGCGATTGTTGTATGGTCTGCTTGGTATCATGTCTTAAGAGAGATTGATTATCATCAAAATATCATAAAAATACAAACACCAGAGATAGCGTGAAAATCTGAATGAAACTATGAAAGATTCTTTGAAGAAAGCAGCAGCAAACACTGGAGCAACAAAAGAGATGAGTTCTCCAGCTGATGGAAGTGAATTATCTCAAGCTCATGATGAAACAAATGAGCTACTTCATGATTCAGAAAAGAGTATTGACAAAAGCAGCGATAAGAGCAGTAAGTGGCTTGTTATTACCATTGGTCTTATTCTTGGGATTGCTATTATTATTCTGGTGGTAGTCAAACTTTTCTCTTCTCCTGCCTCTCCAGAAAATACGCTTACCTATAATGGAGTCACGTTTACGTCTATAGATAATCTTTGGTTTACTAGTCTTCCCCTTAAAAACTCAACACGTGTTGCTCGGGTTTCTTTCCATTACTCACCTGAGGAGTTAGAGGAGGTTCCTGTTGAGGGTAATCCTAATGCATGGCTGGCAACGGTTTTTACTTATTATAACGGAAGCTCGTACATCACCTTTGATCCCTTGGGGAGTAACCTTGGTCATGTGGCATTGACAAATGGTGAGTTTACGGTCAATATGTTGAAAATATCTGACCTCAAATTATATCCTGCATGTACGCAAGAAGCAAAGGGATGTGAGTCTGTCCCTATCATCACCTGTGAGACTACGGTTGATCCAGTCATTTATGTGAAAGAGCATCCTACACCAAAGGTTCTAATGAATGGCTCTTGCTTGATCATCCAGGGTACGGGTTATGATTTAGTTCGTGCAGCGGATAGATTAATGTATTATTGGATCGGGGTTATGGATTAGACGCGTTTGTCGTAATAAGTTTGTAGTAATAATATAGCAAGCATAACAATGAGCCACTATTATCACCAGCATCAATCTTCTCGGTTGCGATTGGCTCCTATCACGGTAAAGCATGGAGGACAAAACCTCAACCTTAGTACTGCTTCTGGAGTTTTTTCTTATGGAAAACTTGATAAGGGAACAAAGGTCCTCATCACCTATGCCCGTGTTCATGAAAATGATCGTATTTTGGACATGGGTTGTGGTTATGGTGTTATTGGAATTACATTTGCAAAAACCTATCCTCATGCTTCAGTAGTTCTCCTTGATATAAATGAGCGGGCAGTGCAACTTGCGGAGAAAAACATAAAAGCAAATAATGTTACCAATGCCGTTGCTCTGCAAAGTGATCTCTATTCAGGACTTCAAGCTAATACTGATCAAGCAATAAATACTGTCTTTGATACGGTTCTTACCAATCCGCCTCAGTCTGCAGGAAAATCAGTCTGTTTTCAGATTATCGAACAAGCTCCCCGATATTTACGGCTTCATGGATCCTTACAATTAGTAGCACGCCGTCATAAGGGCGGAAACCAACTAGCGGAAAAAATGAAAGCTGTTTTTGGCAACCTTCAGGTTCTTGTAAAAAAGGGTGGATATTGGCTGTATTACGCAGAGAAAACAGAATAGTCAAAAATCATCAACATCGAAACAGATATACCCTCTTTCACGCAATTTATCTTTTTTATCGATATTTTTTGCAATGATTCCAAACATTTTTCTGACATTGTTTTTTGTCGGAAAGTTATCTGACTTTTTTGCCAATCCTTCTAGAATACATATAGCCTCTGACTCACTGAGTTTTTTCCACTTTACCTCTATAAAAATAAGTTCATTTGGCGATTTTCCAACAACATCTATTTCTGTGCCTTTATGCCACCACCTGCCAAATAAAAAGTCATTATATTCTTTCTTCTCTGTAATAAACGCTAGGGCTATATCCTCAAAAATGTCTCCCACATACGAATTCAGATTAGGCAAAATCTTTTCTTTTAACAATAACTCCTGCCTATTCTGTTCTATATAATCCTCATTGGCATGCACAAACCTAAACCAAAATTTGAAGAAGTTGTCTTTTATTTTATATATCCCTTTTCTTGAGGTTTTTTTCTCGGTAATTGGAAGCAGCCTTTCGATAAAGTGAAGGTCTATAAGCACACTGAGATATTTGCCGACTAATCCTCTGTCTAGGGATGTTTCATTTACAATTTCGTTAGAAGTGTTTTTTCCTCTGGAAATTGCTCGGAGTATTGCAAAATAGTTTCTAGGCTCGTTAAGTTCTTCTCGTAACACAAACAGAGCATCATGGTAAAGAAATTTCGTCTTTTGAAGATAATTTTCCAAAAGATTCTGCTCTAAACTCCTGTTGTAGTCAAACTCGAGAAGATATGCTGGAGTACCTCCAACAATTGCATAATACGCTATTTTATTATTCATACTCAATGAGCCCGGTATAAATGCAGTTGCATCCTTAAATTTTAGCGGCTCAATAAGCATTTGTTCTGTTCTTCTACCGTATATCGGGCTTTTGTAGCCAACTACTCGCTCCATCATTGATATAGAGGAGCCGCAAAGTATTATAAAAGCACTCAGCTTTGAGAGCTTGTTGTCCCAGTAATCCTGCAGTATTGATGGTACCGCCTCATTTGCGCTGACAACATACGGAAACTCATCTATAGCAACGGCAAACCTTTTTTCCTTGAGCTTTTGTGAAAGGTACGTAAATAAAGAATCCCAGTTTCTCAAGGGGTTTGTATTCAATGTTTCATCAGAAAAGAAATTACTTATCTCAGCGCTGAATCTTCTCAGGTTCTCAAGCTCAGTCTCCTGTCTGCCAAGAAGGTAAATACCTTTATGCTTTTTTAAGAACTCCTGAATTAATGCCGTTTTGCCAACTCTCCTTCTTCCATACATTACGATGAGCTTTGGAAACTTTTCTGAGTAAAGCCTTTCTAATGCTTTCAATTCATGCTTTCGGTTTTTGAACTGGAAGTTTAATGGTTTCATTTGTTTACTTCTAAGTAAGTTACTTTTAAGTATATAAAATTTTCTATCTTCAAAAAGGTAAACATTGAAGAAGGAAAAGACGATAGTGTTGAGATGTTTTTTTGGAGGTACTCGAGAGCGATAATTTCTCTCAAACTTCTTGTACACCGTTCTTGGTGAGTGCAATTAAGCGGATGCCGACACCAAGCTGTAGGCATGCAGACAGTAAGGCCATGTGTTCTTTTCCGGTTCCAGAAATAAAGTTCAGAGCAATATCACCAAAACTAATTTTTCCACTGAGTTGCTCTTTGAGCGATTGGATAAGATCCGGGAGTTGTTGCTCTTCATCAATGACGATGTAGGTCACGTTCTTACGGCATTTGAAGTTTTCTTGACCAAATGTATTCGTGATAATGAAAATAGTACCCCATTCTTGGTCTTCAATAACCCGAAGGACATGTGCCCATGTTCCTTTTCCTATACCTATGCATGCAACAAGATCAGCCATGATGCAAGAGAATGATATCGGTTATATAAATCTTAGGAACCGTTTTTCGCAAATCTTCCTATCATTTTCGTATTTTCTCCTCTCAAACGACCTCGGTTTGTCACTTTGCTTTTTCGATAGTTTTAAATATAACTTATGTTTAGGGTCCATTTATCCACAATAATCTACGGATTTGTGTACCAGATTTTATCATTAAAAAAATGAAAAAGGGGCGATATTCATGAGGAAGACTATACTTCTTGTAGGGTTACTTATCGTTGCAATGGCATTTCTGTTTTCGGTTCTCAATGTTGGAGCTACTGTTGAAGGTTGTTTTGCGTATACGAACCAGACCGCTTGCGATGGCAATGATTGTGTCTGGACACAAGACCCCTGGGGGAGTTGGTGTGAGCCAAAGGAGTGTTGGTCATTGTGGTCTAATGAAAGCTGCTCAAATTCGAATAATGCCTCTTCTACTGACTATCTAAATATATCATGTATCTGGCGGACCTCTTCTGAAGCTCGTGGATGGTGTAACCAGCTTTCGTGTTGGAGTTTTGAAGGACAAAACGAATCCTTCTGTGAGAATAATACGGCTGGAAAGACCTGTACGTATCAGGAGACCTGTGTTGGTCCTTATGATAGAAATTGTTGGCAAAATGCAAACGAGACTGCGTGTGACGCAACAGTCGGCTGCCGCTGGGGCGGTTGTATGGAAAAAGGGTGTTGGGATTATGAAACACGAGCAACCTGTGTGATTGCAGAAGGCTTAAATGGTAATGCCTGTCAGTGGAATAGTGAATGGAGTTACTGTTATGAAGCTGGCTGTTGGGATTATACCAATAAAACCGGCTGTGAAGGTGCTGGGTGTGCGTGGAATTATGGATACTGTAGCCAGCGTTATTGTAGTGACTTTAGCTATACCAATGAGAGCTATTGTGAAACTAATCCCTCTAATTTAAGTTGTGATTGGGATGTAAACTCTAATTTCTGTAATGAAAAAGGATGTTGGAATTATAATAATCAAAACACTTGTAATGCTGCCCAGGATTGTAGCTGGCAGCTTGATCAAAACACGGGCTGGTGTGAACGGGTTGAATGTTGGTCATATGCAGCTGAAGGTGCTTGTGTGAACAATACTGCTGGTTTGAATTGTGCATGGGATTCAAACTGGAATTCCTGTTACAAGAATATAACTGCAACGAGTTGTAGTAGCCTTACTGGAGAGCGTGACTGTTTCGATACGTTCTACTGTAACTGGAACTTTACCTCTTCAGCATGTCAGGATCCTTCACAGGACTTTGAGGTTATTTATGATGCTTGGAACCCTGGGTGTTATATCTTTGATAGTAACCAAAGCTCATGTAACCAAACCTTGGGCTGTTCATGGAGCAGTAATGCGTGTGTGAGTAATGCAACCATTGAGGAAAATGGATTAACCTGTGCTAATCTCAACAGCAGCACGCTTTGTAGTTCTCTCCCTGCCTTAAGTACTTGTTGTGTCTGGCAAGGAAATTCTTGTGTTGCTGATCGCTTTAGTAAGTCGTGTTGGGATGAAATGGATGAGCCTCCCGAGGGAGCTGCATTCTGTGAGGATTACACTGCATACACTGACCAAAACGTATGTGAGCAGATTGCTGGTAGCCCCTGGTTTATGCCCTGTACCTGGAACAACAACAGCGATCGCTGTGAGCCAAAGCTCGACAAGATTTTTGAAACAGGAAAAGAAAATTTTCTGTTGTTAGATAACAAGCAGAACTGTGAATATGCTGGTGGTGTTTGGATAACGGATACGTATTGTGAGGGAAGCATTGCCGTTTCTTCAGGAAGATGTGAAAAGAAGTTCGGTATTGACGAGACAAACTGTGATAAGACCTGTTATGCCTGTAATTATAAAACAGATAACACGAATTGGAGTACTGCAGAGGCTGCAAAAAATGCCTGTCGAGGGTCTGCCTTAGGAATCTGTGGTTGGAATGAAAATGCCAATGCAGCTAATGGCTTTGGCGAATGTGCTATGAAAGAAAATGCCAAAAAAATGCTTGGTAATAAGGACTGTAATTCAGATTGTGCTGCCTGTGCCCATTATGGAGATGCTTTTGCCAGCAATGCCAATGAAAAGCCTTCGTACTTCTGTAAGACCAGTAAAGCAGGATGTAAATGGATTCCTGATTTAAGCAGTCCAACTGACGAATCAAAAGGAAGGTGTGCTGCAGAAGCAGAGCGTACCTGTGAGGATTTCTGTGTCCAATGTTATGATTCAACAAACTGTAGGACCTATGGTGGGAAGAAAGGAAACGAAAGCTTATCAGCACAATGTACCTGGAATGAGGCAACCTTTATCTGCCAGCCTGCTAACGGTGCGAGTCAGATGGAGTTATGTTGGGATGGTACTGATAATAATAATGATGGAACTATTGATTGTGCAGATTCCCAGTGTTATTCTGACCCGTTTTGTGGTGCAGGTTCTTTTGGGACAGGTGCTAATTGCTTTGGATATACTGATAATGCAACCTGTAGTGCTAATAACTGTACCTGGATGAGTGAACAGTGGGGCAGCTGGTGTGATATGCAGGGTGCGAACTGCTGGAAGCTTGATGGGACCAGTCAAAGTACCTGTCAAGCCAGTGGCTGTGAATGGAATACTAATGGAAATGGCTTTTGTGAAGAGGACTGGTCAGCGAAGGAAGGATGCTTTATTGCCATGAATCAAACTGCATGCCAAGTCATTAATGGATGCAGCTGGCAACAGGATAGTTGGTGTACTGATGTTGGTGGGAACTGTATGAACAACTTCAGTTATCAAGGTGCGTGGGTTGATTGTTGGTCTCTGTACAGCCAGTTTGGCAGAGAAGATCCAGCAGCCTGTCAGGCTAATCCTGCTTGTACCTGGATGGAAGACCCGTGGTGTCAACAACAAGGTCAAAGCGCAGGATTCTGTGAGGCTGACGGTCAGGACTGTTTTAATTTCTTTAATCAGGCAAGTTGTATCAACCAAAGTAATGGAAACAATGATACTTGTCAATGGATGACTGACGAATTCGGAGGCTTCTGTGGTATGAGAAACAGTGGTGGAGGAACCTGTTGGGATCAGAGCAGCAATGCAACATGTACGGCTGCAGGCTGCAACTGGGTTACTGGTATCTGTGATCCTCCAGGATTCAGCAGTGGTTTTATGGGTGAAGAAGGTAAAGGTGGCAAGGGCTCTGAATGTTTCATCTATGATGGAAACCAGACGGGTTGTCAAAATCAAAATGGCTGTGGCTGGATTGAAGAACAAGGTGGTGGATTCTGTCAGGTTGACTTCCAGTCACAATGTCCTCAATATAGCTTTGATCAGACAACCTGTAATGCACAACCACGATGCCAGTGGAATGCCGTAATGGGTTTTTGTGACGAAATTGCCTTAAACTGTTTCCAACAGCAAGATAATGTAAGTTGTAGTGCCTTGGAACATTGTACCTGGGCACCTGACTGGCAGCGCTGTGAATCTAACTGTTTTAGTGGCGATATCTCTGGATCACAAACCAATGCATCGACCTGTGCTTCCTATAAGCTTAACGGAACAAACATCAGCGCCTGTCGTTTTGTGAGCGGTATCTGTGAGGATGCAGCGTCGGCAAGCCAATTTAGGAATATGGAAGGAGGAGAACCCATGATGCTTGGAACAGATGCTGCGGGAGATGTGAATGTGAGTGAAGTAGATCTTCTTGGCTATGGCATGAAAAATATGGGGTCTTCCTTTGGGTTTGGCATGAGTGTCAGCAGTTTAAGTAATGCTGCGCTCTGTAATGGTGAAAATCTTATCACTGGAGGAATGGGCAGCGGAAAAAACACGACTATCTTCTACTGGTACCTGGACACTGATGGCAACCGAACGAACCATTGTGCCTTGAAGCATAATAGCTCTGCGACAGGATTTGAGTTTTATTTCAAGTATAATGTAAGCTATTCTTCAGGCAGCGTTAATGAGAAGTGGACAGCCTTCCGTTGTAACAGTGGTAACTTTACTGTTGCCGAAATCAAGCTTAGTGGTTCACGAAGTATGATGTGCCAGGATTTAGGCGGTCCTATGATTGGTGTAGAGGAGGCGGATCTCTTGAAATATCCCGACCTCTATACTGCCGGAGAGAGTATGAGAGTGACCATTGTTTCTGCAACTGGAGCAGGAGATGCGAGTAATCCTACTGATACGGTTTCTGGTGCAGGATATGTGAGTGCTGACAGTGTTGACTTTGACTTAGGACTTTATGATGTCTACAAGGTCGAAGGAAATGGCACGAATAACTATGGACAGAATAATGCACAGGAAGGGTATGTGCAGTTTGATGTTGATTGCTTTACCGCAGAAGGATGTGCAAACTATGCCTGTATGAACCAAACGTACTGTATGGAGAATTCCCTGGGAGTTCATGCTGCAAGCTTTGTCGATACTACAACACCTCGTATTGAGGCAGTAGTTACTGAGAGCTATCCAAACAGTGTTTTGATTAAATACTGGACACAAAAGCCCTCAAATGGAACCCTGCTCTGGTACGGTACTGACAGCACATGTACGCTGAATGTAACAAGTATCTATGATTATGCCATCCTCAGCAACTTCACTGAAAATTACCGCTTATCGCACGCAGCAGAAGCTTACAATGATGGTGGTGCAGCATCACTTTCGTCTGAATTAGCGCAGAATACCACCTATTATTATAAGCTCAAGATCTGTGATGATGATGCCAGGTGTGGGATTAGTAAGTGTTCCTCACTCAAGACTGAACTGAACACGTCCTGTAGAATCTGTGATTTCGTTACCAAGATTCAGGCTCCGACGGGCTATAATGTCAGCTATGACCTTAACCAGGATGGAACGTATGAACATGACCAAGGCCAGGAATGTGGAACCAATGCTGGAATGAAGACGAACTACAGTTCTGGAAGACGGGCTGACATTCGCATTGTGTCAACCGACAACAGCACCTGGTTTGAGTTTAAGGATGTTCGTTTAACCAAGACCGGGTTAGGATCAAAGACAAGAGACATTGATGACAATGGTTCCTTGGCAACAGGTACGACAACAGATACGAGCGGAGACACCATTGGGTATGCAGGAATGGTTACAGAAACCAGAGACAAGATCGTTAATAACCTTGATCCGCAGGAATGTTTCCTTAAAGTACCCGGAGATGGAACCTGTAGTGAGCTCTGGCATTGTAATGATAACCGGACACGATGTCTGAACAGAACTTCAGAGGCAGTTCTCAACACGACTGGAGCTGATTACTGTATCTGGCAAATCCCTTGTGAGTTCTCAACCTGGGCAGGTGGCCAGCCAGGGACGTCCTCAACCGATAGCGATGGTAGTACTCCTTCCGGTGGTGGTGGTGGTGGAAGTAGTAGTGGAGGAGGTGGTGGAGGTATTGCCAAATGTGCAGAGAATTGGTCCTGTAGCTCATGGTCAGCCTGTGCTGGTGGACAGCAGATACGATCATGTACTGATGCGAATAAGTGTAATACCACGAAGAGTAAGCCGGTGGTAAGCCAGAGTTGTGTAGTAGCTCCTGCTCCTGTTGAGCCTGTACAGGAATCACCACAAGAAATAATAACACCACAGGAACAGCCACAAGTTACGCAGGAGGTAAAACGACCAGCTCAAAAACGAGCAGTGAAAGAGAAACCAGATCTCTTACTCCTCTACCCTGATCTTGCAGTGGGTGTAGCCCTTGTTGGGATGTTAGTGTTGTCAATCTTTGGCATCCGCCATAACTTGCGAAAGGCCAAAGAAAAAATCATGGCAACACGGCAGAAGCAACAGACAACTGCTGAAACACTCAAGAAAAAGTAAGCTTACGAAGCATTTTTTTATTTCTTTTTCTCTCTTTATCTTCTCTTGCTTTTTTATATCTTTTCGTTATTGAGCCAATTCTTTACCGAGCTTTGTCGATGAGTTTGAACACTTTTTCTTTTGCAGTTTTTCCTGAGACCAGTATAACATTCCTTTTCGTGAGCTTGCCCAAGAATTTGATGAGCTCATGGTTTGCCTTGCCCTTTTCCGGTGGTGCGTGAACTGCAATCCGATAAGCATTTCTTTCAGCATCATAACTCAGAAGCTCGGTTTTTGGAGCATTTGGTTTGGCAATGACGGTTATTCGTTCCATACGCGAGTCTATACAGAGGTTCATGAGGTTAAGAAAACCTTAGCCCATAAAAATGTATTTTTGTCACCATGCAGATACAATTATAGAAACGTTTAAATACGGCAGGCGCATTCACGTTCCTATGGTAGATCTGGGGGATGAGCTTACTCAACAGTTTGGTAGAATCAATAGTAGTGTTTCAGGACTTGGAAGTCATATTGCTCAACAGGGTCAGAGCACAAATAATGTTCAGTCTCCTTCTCAGTCTGATGCTCCATCCCGTATTCTTGTTGTTGGTTCTCATCCCAAATGGTCAGTTGAGAATCTGAGACAAGCATTAGATGACCCTGCATTTTCTCTTGAATACGTTGTTGACCATCAGGATGGGGAGAGTTTAGGAGATCAAGTTGCTTTGCTGTTTGATCAGGCGTACCATGGCAAAACAACGTATCATGCAGTTCTGATTGTAGATCCAACGATTACGGCGAATGTATGGGCAAGGATTGCTCGGTTTCCCGATAGCTACGGTAACAAAGATGGCTCGATCCCTCTCAGCCGTTACATACATCTCTTGTATCCTGCAACACAGGTAGTAACGGTAAGTGATGGTACATTTGCGAGTGCACGAACTGCACTGTCTCATGGAGATTATGCCCATCTTTCTCCACAGATTGAGCCAGGAGATCTTGCCTTAGTTGTGCGATCTGCTGCACATGACGGTGCAGAGAGACAAAAAACTCAGAGAAAAGTGATGCGTGATTTTAGAGAATTGTTTTCTCCTTCGATCGCAGAAGTAACCAATGCAGCCAAGAGAACGTGCACTATGCTTCGTGGTTATCACCATGGAGTCTTAACAGACGAGATTGTTGGTCATCTTTCACTTCACCTTCAGACATTATCTGAGTTTACCGCATTACTGTATGGGGTTGTTAATAGGTCAATCCAGATGTATAGATCTGGTCAGACTGTTGCTGGAAAACCAAAAGTACTGGTTGTTGGGTATGATACTGTTGAACACAACGCTTTTAGCTCACGACTGCCTCAGTATGACGTAACCTTTGCTCCTCATCTTCGTTCTCATACAGCACAAGACCTAAATCCCAATGCAGTGGTTGTTGTGAAAGATGCCGGTAGCTATCATAGCCATAATGGAGCATCGTCGCTTCTTGATGAGGTTGTTTCCCTTGCGCAGACTGGATATCGTGGGCGGGTTATCATTCTTGGAGAACTTACTGAAAAGAGCATGGATAAACTCCAGAAAGCTTGGCCAGTGCTCTATGACATATTTCCTTGCTCTACCGGCGGAGAAACGCTTTACCAACGGGTAAGAGAAGGCGTTGCAACAGCAGATTTTGAGCATTGGGTAAGAGAAAAACTATTGGGATCACTCAATCACCATGTGAATAATGTAACTACGTCTATAAGCGGATATGCTCAACTGATACAAGGAGTACTAACGAGCGAAGGTTACCTTTCCGATCGGAGTTTGGGGAAACTCAGTGTGATAGAGTCAAGCATTTCTACATTAGAGCTTTCTCGTGGCACCTTTGACCTGCCTGTTCATCGCATGGAGATCAATCCTTATAATGGGGATGTCTATGATCTTCGCCAGCAAGCACCCGTGCTTCCTCAGGGTTAGGAGTTTCCTCGTTCTTGGAGGCATAGACTGAATAAGCCGGAAAGCATTCTTGGTATTAACACAGTCAGCATATCTTAATCTCTTTGATTAACTTTTTGCATTTGTTTATCGCCTGCATTGCTGTCTTAAAATCCATTCTGTTGCCATAATAAGTTAATGAATTTCTTTTATATCTTACATCATCAAAGAGAATGTATAAGTCATCCCTTTTGAGGACATCACTGATGAAATATCCCAAACAGAGGTGGTTCAATACATTATATCCGTTCTTGATTACTAGAGCCTGTAATAATTCCAACAAGGAAGTGTAATAATCTTCAAATACAAAATTGCAGTTTTTCTCGTCTATTTCCCCTATTATCTTTATTCTTTCTTCTGCTGTTTCAATTAAAGATTTTCCCCTTTCCAAGTCTGGAGACACTTTTTTTGCAGAGTAATTCTCAATGCAATCATCCCACGATGCTTCTTTCATTTGAACACCTCTATATGATTATTTATGATTATGCCATTTATGATGTTATTGGCAAGGTGTTTATTTGGGATTTTTTTTATATCGTTATAAGTGAATATTTGAATTTTCCTTTGAAGAAAATTTTCAAATTTTTCGAGACCCATATTTTTTTTAGTTGGGGTTTCTATATAGAGGTCTATATCGCTTGTTTCTGTATCTTCTCCCTTAGCATACGAGCCAAATATAACGATAACTGGATTACTTAAGGATTCTTTGAGGTAATCCAGAATACCGGAGACATGAATTTGTTTTAGGTTGTAAAGCCTTTTTTCCAATGAGTATCTAGTGTTTGTCCTGTCAGCAGTATAAAAAATAACATTTCCTGTTCGTATTGTTTTCAGAATTCCTTCGTTTTCTAATTCCTTGCAGTATCTAATTACGGAGGGTAGAGGAAGCTTTAGGATTCTTTCTATCTCTCTTACCCTCAGTTTGGCAGTAGGGTTAAGGAAAAAATACTCTTGAAGGATCACCTTGATGTTTTTTCGTTTCATTTGATACTATACAATATCAGTTGATATTTAAAGTTATCGGTTTCTGGTTGCTCAAGTTAGCAGCTTCAAAGTCCTCTCTGTTGTGTATGATCGCCGACATTCCCCGTAAGGGACATCCCCCTTGTCGGTTGGATTCAATAATGTGATGGGACTTTGACTTGAGCTGCTAACCCTTTTTTTGGATGAAGCCAACAATTTCAAAACATTTTTAAATAACACCATATTTCCTTCGTGAATCTCGACGATATAGCCCGAGTTCACCTGGTGAGCGTTTTCAGGGCTTCAGTGTGGTTGTCATTGGCTATTTCTCGAGGAATATAGGGATTATACATAATTATACATAAGAACGATACCTTGGAACTATACCCTTAATCAAAATCAAAATCTAACCAAAACTCATCAAAACCATGGAAGAAGAAAAAGGATTCAAGTACATTGTCCGTATCGCTAATGTTGATTTGGACGGAAAAAAGCCTATTGGCCATGCCATGAGAAAGATTAAGGGAGTTGGCTTTATGTTTTCTCATATGGTTTGTTATCTTGCAGGTGTTGATCGTACCAAAAGAACAGGGATGCTTATGGACGCTGAGATAAAAAAATTGAGCGAAGTCGCTCTTCATCCTGAGCAGTTTCATGCCCCTTTTTGGATGTTCAATCGTCGTAAAGATTCTATAACTGGAGAAGATCATCATTTGATTACTGACCAACTCCATTTTGTCCAGGATAATGATGTTAAAATGCTTAAGAAAATGAGATCGTACCGAGGATTGCGCCATGCCTGGGGCTTACCGGTACGAGGGCAACGTACACGATCTAACTTTAGAAGGAATAAAGGAAAGGCATCTTTAGGTGTCCATCGCAGCAAAGTTGCGAAAGCTGCTGCCGCTCCTGAAAAAGATGCAAAAAAAGGAAAGTAAAGAAAGAAAACTATAATACTAGAGAATACTAGAGATTAGCAACCATGGGAGACCCAAAAAAATCAAAGAAAAAATATGCAACTCCCCATCATCCGTGGGAACGGGACAGGATGGAAGTAGAACGAGTCCTTCGAAGAGATTATGGGGTCAAGAATAAAAAGGAAATCTGGAAGATGAATGCAGTACTATCTACCTTTAAAGATCGGACAAAAAAAGCAGCAGCATTAACCGGACAGAAAGCAGATAGAGAAAAAAAACAGATCTTAGAAAAGTTACAGGCATTAAGTCTTATACGTCCAGGCCAAGAACTAGATGCTGTCCTTAGTCTTACGCTTCGAGATATCTTCGAGAGAAGGTTACAAACCCTTGTTTACCGGAAAGGATTAGCACGGTCAGTTAAACAGGCACGTCAATTTATCGTTCACGGTCACATTAAAATTGCTGATCATAAAATGACTGTTCCGTCGTACTTAGTGAAGGCACAAGAAGAGGGTGCTATTAACTTTGTGGCAGTTTCATCGTTGTCTGATGCAGGTCATCCAGAACGAGTGCCTATTGTTCGTAAAGAACGACCTACAAGAAAAGTAAAGCGAGTACGGCAAGTAAGGCAAAGAAGACATGGATAAATGCAGGATTCTCAATATTTCGCGTTCGTGAAGTCAAGGAATCAATGAATCGAGGCAATAGTTATGGAAGAAAATCAGGAAACGCAGGATCAAGGAAATCAAGTTCAAGAATCAGATGAACGGACCAGAAGAAGAGGTCCACCGCGTTCAGGACCTGAAGCTCGTTGGGGTGTAGCTCATATCTATACTTCCTATAATAATACTATGATTCATATAACTGATATTACCGGTACCGAAACATTGGCAAGAACTTCGGGTGGCCAAGTCGTTAAGGCTGATCGTATGGAAAGTAGCCCTACTGCAGCTATGATTGCAGCAAAGAAAGCTGCCGAGCTTGCCCGAGATAAAGGTATCAATGCCATTCATGTGAAAATTAAAGCACCAGGAGGCCACAATGGCCCCCATAATCCAGGTCCAGGTGCACAAGCAGCCGTACGAGCCTTATCACGAATGGGATTACGTATTGGTATTATCGAAGATGTTACTCCTCTACCGCATGATGGGTGTAGGAAAAAAGGAGGAAAAAGGGGAAGGCGGGTCTAACCATGGAACTTACCTTATTGGATCAGGACAAGCAGGGAAACAAGATCTCTTTTGTTGTCAAGGGCGTTAGCCAGACCTATGTTAATACCTTACGACGATTTATCCTTGAAAGGACGCCGACGATGGCTATTGAGACAGTTGAATTTCGCAAAAATAGCTCTATCCTTTATGATGAGATCATTGCCCATCGTTTAGGATTATTACCTTTAACAACGGATTTGAAGGCATATAATCTTCCTGCGCAATGTACCTGTCATGGGGAAGGATGTGCAAAGTGTCAAACTACCTTTACGCTGAGTGCAAAAGGTCCGTGCACGGTCTATGCATCTGAGATGAAAGCAAAAGATAAAGACATCAGGCCCGTGTATCCTAAAACTCCGCTGGTGAAGCTCTTAAAAGGTCAAGAGCTTGAATTTATTGCAACTGCGGTGTTAGGAGAAGGCAAAGGTCATATGAAATGGGCTCCTGCTCATGTTCATTTTACCTACAAACCAATAATTACCGTTAATAACGCCAGTCCGAAATTATCCGAATACAAGGAAAAGTATCCCTCACGAATATTTGATGAAAAAGGCAAAATCGATAAGAATCGTTTGCAAGATCCTTCAGTCATTGATGCCTGTGAAGGTATTTGTGACGATGTCCTCAAGGTTGAGTATGACCCTACTTCCTTTGTTTTTTACATGGAATCCTGGGGCCAGCTTACCCCTCGAGAGATCTTAACAAGTGCTGTTGAGATCTGGAACAAAGACCTTGACCAGTTCATGGAGCTGGTGAAAAAGAGCACAAAGAGTGCATAAACCCCTTATCTGACTATCCCTCTATGCGGGGATGTCGGAGTCTGGTCAATCGACTACGGTTGAGGGCCGTAGGCCTTAGTGGCTACGCGGGTTCGAATCCCGTTCCCCGCATGTTTACCTTACCATCAAGAAAAGTAGTGCAAAAAGAGTGCAGAAAAATAAAAAATCAGCGAACATATCATCAACAACCATGAGACGCACTGGACCGACAAATATTCAATTACAGAAGCTTATTGAAGCATTAAAGAAGAAGGCTATCGTAGAGAACGTGCCATTGTGGCGTAGAGTAGCCTATGAGCTTGAACGGCCTACGAGACAGCGGAGAATTGTGAATCTAGCACGTATCAATCGTTATACCAAAGAGAATGAAATCATCCTCGTTCCAGGAAAAGTGTTGGCTCAAGGAGCGCTGGATCATAGCGTTACCGTAGCTGCCTATAATTTTTCAGGGAATGCAAAAGAAAAGATCACTCAATCAAAAGGAAAAGCAGTAGCGCTTTGGGATTTTGTCCAAAGTAATCCTCAACCAAAAGATATCAAAATTATTGGGTAGAAAGGGTAGAAAGCATGACAGAACGCGTCATTGATGCAAAAGATCTCATTTTAGGAAGAATGGCAACACATGTTGCTAAGGTAGCTCTTTTAGGTGATACGGTAGCTGTTGTTAATGCAGAGAAGGCAGTTGTTACCGGTAGTAAAGATATCATCATGAAGCGATATACCCAGCGAAGAGCACGGGGAGATCCTTTTAGTGGTCCGTTTTACCCCCGTATGCCTGATCGTCTTGTAAGACGAGTTATTCGTGGGATGTTGCCTTATAAAAAAGGCCGTGGACTTGAGGCTTATAAAAAAGTGAAGTGTTACGTTGGCGTTCCTGAGCAATTTGCACAGGTTGAGAAGGAAACAGTAACCAGAGCTCATGTCTCAAAGCTTTCCAATATCCATTATCTCTCGATTGAGCGAATTTGCCAATTACTTGGTGCCAAGACACCGCAGCAGAAGAATGTATAAAACACGATAATATTGCGCATGGAGACATAATCATGGTAACAAAAAGAATGATTACCTGTTCAGGAAAACGGAAAAAAGCTCTTGCACGAGCAACACTCCGTGAAGGAAAGGGAAGAGTAACTATTAATCATCATGCTCTTGCGTATTATGAGCCACAGCTCGGAAGATTGCGTATTACTGAACCATTACTCCTTGCTGGAGACCTTGCTCATAATGTTGATGTTATGATTACGGTACGTGGAGGAGGATGGGCATCTCAAGCTGAAGCATGCCGGCTTGTCATTGCTAAATGTCTTGTTGCCTATACGAAAGATGAGGAGCTCAAGAATAAATTTTTAGAGTATGATCGTCACCTCTTAGTCGCTGATGTTCGTATGAATGAGCCCTGTAAGCCAAACAGACATTCAAAGCCACGTGCTAAGGTACAGAAGTCCTATCGATAAACGAGACAAAAATAACTGGGTAGAAAAGAAAGCCTCAACAACAAAATGACAACCGAAGAACAATTTTTGGTTCCTACCAAACAGTACCTGAAAACAGGGATCCATATCGGAACAAAGTTTAAAACAAAGTATATGGATCAATTTATTTATAAGACCAGACCAGATGGGCTTTCTGTTCTTAATCTGGCAAAAATTGATGAACGCATTAGGATTATGGCTCACTTCATGGCCCAGTACGCTCCCGAAGAAATCATCATTGTTAGTCGTCGTGAAAATGGCTGGAAAGCAGTAAGTGCGTTTGGTAAAGTAACTGGAGTACGGGTCTTTGCAGGACGTTATCCTCCGGGGATTTTGACGAACTCTAATCTTAAGAACTACACTGAAGTAAGGCTAATTGTTGTCACCGATGCATGGCCTGATCGAAATGCTGTTCAGGATGCGATTCGTATGGGAATCCCAGTCATTGCATTATGCGATACCAATAATCAGTCTAACAATCTCGATTTAGTTGTTCCCTGTAATAATAAAGGAAAAAAGAGCTTAGGCCTTTTATTTTATATTCTTGCCCGAGAGTATCTTACTTATCGTGGTATGATAAAAAAACCTGAAGAGTTTACTTCTACAGTAGAAGACTTTACTGAGGAATAAGCTGCGAATAAAGGTCTGACAGCAAAAAACTTTATATAGGTTGTTTATTCTGACTGGTTCATGGGTTGGTGGGGCTATCAAAAAAGGGCAAAGAGACATTTTTTACCTACTTTTCTATTGGCCTCAGGTGTTGCTCTTTTTTTCTTCTTTCTGACAAGTTCGAGTTATGCACAACAGGATCAGAATCTCACGTTTATTTTTTCGTTGCCTGATCTCGAGGATATTTCACCTCCGGCAAACCCAGAAAATAGTCGATTTGATCAACAGAAATTTCCATCGTCTGGTTCTGGGCAGCTATTCTATTCTCTCCGTCTTGTCCTCCTAGATCCTGAAACTGAACAACCTCTTGAAAAAGCACACGTTTACCTTGAGCTTGTCCATCTCCAGACTGGAGAAACAGTAAAAACACTCAAGTATGTGCGCAATCATGAGCCATTATTACTTTCATTGGCAGAAGGAAACTGGCAGATTATGGTAAAAATTAATACTCCGGAAAGTACAGGCAATGATTATTACCGTAATTTCACTCTTCTTCTCAATACTACCCGTAAGGAACTGAATGAAACGGTTTATCTTAATCCGGTAGGAAGCATCCGTGGCATAGTTGTTGATAATCAAGGGAATATCGTTGTTGGCGCTATTATCCAGTTCTTCTGTAGCTCTTCTCTTGGAGACATAAGCGAGCAAATCTCTGATGAGTATGGGTCATTTTCTGCACTCTGGCTTCCTGAAGGCTCTTGTAAAATTGCTGCGACTGACAGAGAGGCTGTTGGATATACGACAAGTATCGTTACCCAAGGCCAGATGAATGATGTTGAAATCATTTTGAATAAGGAAGTTCAAGGAAAGTTACGTTCATCGGTTGTTTTCCTTTTGGCTGGCCCCCTTCTCTTTTTTCTACTCTTTATTCTTCTAGTGGTCATGCGAAAAAAGAAAACAAATAAAGTGTCTACGACCAATGAAACTGAACAAGAACAGGGTGGAGATAGGAGTAGCGTGCCTCAAACTACCGGAGCATCCCAAGAAATAAAGCAATCTACCTCTCAGCATAATGATCGGATCAATGATATCCTTGCAACCTTGAATCCTAAAGAGAAAGAAGTTGTTTCATATCTCCTTAATCAGAATCCCTCAACTCAAGCACGGATACGTTATGCAATACGGATTCCAAAAACAACCTTGGCAAGAGTTTTTCTTTCCTTGGAAGCAAAAAACATTATTACGGTTGAAGCTTTAGGTAAGATGAAGAATATTGCCTTAACTCAATGGTTCCTAGGAAAATCATCTAAATAAACGCTGAAAAACAAAAATAATATAAAGAACAAAGGAATCCAGAACTTGGTCTTCTCAGGCCGATGGTTAATACACAGGTTACTCTACTTTGTTGATACTTTAATGAGTGATTAAATGTGGACTAACTCGCATTGCATACGTAGTCCTGAGGAGAAGGGGTGGGATCTTATGAACAGCACAAAAAAAAACAATGGTTCTTTTCATGCCAAGAAAATCGCGTTTATATTTTTGTTTTTAATTATGGCTCTCGTGGCCATGCGGATTAACTTTTCTTCGCTTGTTGGAGCTAAAAACCAGTTTTTTACTCTCTTTCAATTTTTTGGACCGATAGCAGGATCTATCTTAGGACCGTTTGTTGGTATTCTCACCGTCTTGGGTGCAGAGGTGGTTGATTTTTTTATTGTTGGTAAAGAAGCAACGTTCATTAATCTTATTCGATTAACGCCAATGCTCTTTGCTGCATATTACTTTGGGAGTAAGAGCAAGAAATTTGCAACGTTTATCCCAATTATGGCCATTGCTGTTTGGATGCTCCATCCCATGGGAAGACAAGTGTGGTATTTCTCTTTGTACTGGACCATACCACTGATCATCCGTTTGCTTCCCCAGAAGTATGCTCAAAACTTAGGACTCAAGAGTTTAGGTGCCACATTTACTGCACATGCAGTAGGTGGAGCTGTTTGGATTTGGAGCGTACCCATGACTGCAGAGCAATGGATCGGCTTGATTCCGGTTGTTGCCTATGAACGCTTACTCTTTGCCTTAGGGATTGCAGGTTCCTATATCCTCGTGAACACTGCCTTAGATCTTGCAGTAACGAAATTTAAATGGGATCTTGGTCACATTGTCCATGTTAACCAGGAATATGTTCTTTGGCACTTGCTGAAAATAAAAGCGTAAGCCGTGAAAGCACAACTACTATTTTCTTTTTTTAAATCTCTTTTTTCTTTCTGTTTTACAAAAAGCCTTTTTTTGACAAACGGACTATTTTTTTTCCTTCTTTTGTTGAATGGACCGAAATTTAGCATTTCCTTATTTTTTGGACCGCCCAAGTTATTTATATCTGTACCTCTCACACTCTTCTGTTGAAATGGTAAGTTCAAAGATGTTCAAAGCCATAGACAACTATTTAAAGCAGTAAAAAGGTTTTCGAAAAGAGCTTTGAGGTGGAAATATGGGCGGCATGAAATATAATCTTGTTATTGTCAGTTTAGCTCTACTTATTCTTGTTATCGGCACTGTCTCTGCTGTTTCGGTTAAAGATGTTAAAGATATTTTTTCAGTTTCAAAGCAACGTGTTCTTGGTGAGCAAGGAAAACCATGGCTTATGACAGAGCAAGAGTGTGGTGCTCTCCCGACTGATGGTTGCGTTGTTACCCAAAACACAACGTTTCAACCTGGAGTGTTTGATCTGCCCAATGGCATTCGCATCGAAGCAAATAACATCTTCTTGGATTGTAATAATGCGCTTCTTCAAGGGTTCAACGGAGGATATTACGGTAGAGACAATTATGGAATTAGACTTGACGGTTATCATAATGTTGCCATTAAAAATTGTAATCTTTCGAGCTATAGCTATCCTATCTATTTAAAGAATGCTTATAGTCTTACTGTTTCAAACAACAGCTTTTTCGGTGTACAACATGGTTGGCCAGGTCCTTTTATAATGGGAAACAATATTACACACTCAACATTCAGTTTCAATCATAATGATTTTGGTGATTTTGCGTCTCAATTTACTCGTAACTTTTCCTCAAATATTATTAGTAATAATACCTTTCGTGGTTACTTTGTTGTGAACGACGGGACTGGTAAGGGAAATCTCTTTGAACAGAATACCTTTCTTTATAACGGCGTTGTTGGAATTAATAGTTATGCAGATACTTTCCAACATAATAATTTTTCAGCTTCAACTCGCCTTCATGGGCGTGATTCTCGCATAACAGATAATACTTTTTCAAGCGAGATTAATGTTAGTGGAACAGAGAGCCATTTCTACGATAACCTGATCTATGGCTATGTCCCCTTTGATGTAGTCTATGAAAATGTGTATTACTGCTATGAAGACAGGGAAAACATGTATTTTGGTCCTCAGGGTCCGGGTTGTTCGAGTGACTATTCTCCTGAGATTAGTTCTTTGGAAGCTAACTATATTACTTCAGTCTCAGCAAGAATTACCTGGGATACGGAGATCCATGCAACATCACGGTTATCATATGGAACAAGCCCTGACAACTTCACTTCCCAAGCCTTTTCTGATAACTATGTAACCTCGCACTATTTGGACGCTCATAATCTAACTCAGCGTACCACCTATTATTATAGAGCGAGAAGCTGTACGATTCTCAACTGTACGGAAAGTGAGCTAGGTAACTTTACCACTTTAGCTAGTCCGTATGAGCCGGATAACAAAACCTTTGAGGGTACGGGGTATATTGAGGCATGGGGTGTAGGAAACGTTACCGTAGCAGGAACAACCTTTGGCGTTCCAAATGGAAGAGTAGAGGTTGATGGTAATGGAACCTTAACTGTTCTTGGGAATGCCTCGGTGCTTGACATCCATGGCTTTGAGAATATGACCATTATCCCTGGAGGATACCAATACACTGGTGATGGTACTGCCCTTGTGAAGGGAGAAAATATAACCGTTACCATGAGTGGAACTGTTGATGGATTCTATGCAAAGGGCATAGGTATGGTGACTCTTGCAGGAACTGGTGGTTATCGAAAAGGAAAATCTCCTTCAATCATCTTCAACGGCACGGTAACAAAGTCAATGGGATATGAGGGGTGATAATGTGAACAATAGGAAATACATTTTAACGATCCTAACCGTGGTACTCTTGACGGTAATGATTTTTGTTGTTGACAATGCTTCTGCTTTTGTTGTAGGCAGTGTTCCTGCAAAAGATGCAAAGGATATTTTTTCACCAGTTGCGTATAATGTTCTGTTAGGAACGACAACGACTACTTCTCTTATGATGGGAAGAGAGTGTGGTGCTCTTCCAACTGATGGTTGTGTTGTTACCGGAAATACGACGTTTCAGCCAGGAGTTTTTGACTTGCCCAATGGTATTAGGATCGAAGCAAGTAATCTAACACTTGACTGTAATGGAGCTCTCTTTGAAGGACAAGATTATTATTACACGGCAATATCTCTTTACGTACAGGAAGGGGTTACTATCAAAAACTGTGAGTTCTACAATTATTACTCTCCTTTACGATTGAATTCTGCTTCTAACTTGCGTATTGTCAATAATCAGTTTCGTTCTGACCCATGGATAGGTGGTACCGCCATTGATATTTATTCTGTGTCAGCGAGTTCTTTTGAACAAAATAGTATCAGTAGTGGACGATCACGAAGCGTTGGATTTTGGGGTAATTCTCACAGCAACTTTTTTTACCAGAATTATTTTGGAGATTACTTTGGCTATTATGTGTACAATGCTTCGTATAATGTTTATGAAGAAAATACTTTTTTTGGTTATTATTCCTTTCAACCAGAAGGAGACTACAATGCAATCATTAACAACGATTTTTTTGTGCCTATGACCTTTACCGGCAACTTCCAAAATATAACCGGAAACCAATTTTTTGAATATGTTAGTGATATAGGATTTGGGAGTTATATTTACGATAACGATCTGTATGATTCCTTGTTTGAAGATCGTTATGAAGAGAAGATTTATTGTTATGATGGGAAAGAAAACAGGTATCATGGGTTCTCTGGTCCTGATTGTAATAGTGATTATTATCCGGATCTTTCTGGAATTAACGCAACCTATATAACCAGTATATCAGCGCGAGTTGTTTGGGACACTGATCGCTATTCTACCTCAACGGTTTACTATGCAACCAACCCCTCTGACCTTAATCAGTCAGTAAGTGATAGTCTTTACGTTACGTCGCATAAAATAGATCTTCGTAACCTTACCGGGGACACAACGTATTATTTTAAGGTGTCAAGTTGTACGATTTTAGAATGCTCTAATAGTTCACTGATGAATTTTACTACACCAGTCTATCCCTACTGTGACGATGGTACTCCCTTTGGTCGGTGCACCGCAAATCCACCCTTCTATTGCGACGAAGGAGAAGGAGAGATTGTTTCCCGTTGTGATCTTTGTGGTTGTAACGACGGGGGTAGTTGCCAGTATGGTGGTCCTTTAAACGGGACATGTGTATCAGTTAATTATGGATATCTTGCCAGAGTTTGCGGTGACGGTACCTTGTATGGTAACTGTTCGGCAACAAAGCCACTCTTCTGTGACGATGGAGAATTAATTCCCAAATGTCAGCAGTGTGGTTGTCCAAAAGATGATGTGTGCCGTGAGTCAGGTAAAGGAGCGGGATCCTGTCTTGAGGTTAATTATGGCTATGCCTATCTGCCCTCAGATTCCGAATGATTTGTGAAAGACATATGGAGGTCTGCAATGGAAAATACTACCCTGAGAACCATAACAAAAAAAATGCAGTCATTATTCATGGCCTTTCTTATGGTTATGAGCATAGTGCCTCTTGTTGCTCTTGAGGTAGATGCCGGAACGATCTCTGTTGATGCGAGCCTTCAAAAAGAGCAGTCGAAAACGGTTCAATTAGGCATAAAAAATTATGCACTGAAACTCAACAAAGTGATTGATACCCAAACTGCCATGCTCCAGGTTGAGGGAGAAACCATTACTGCAACGCTTGGCGAGCATGTTCTGCTGAAGGATGGTAGCGAACTGGTGGTTACTGAAATTAGTCAGCAGGGAACAACAGATATTGTGGAATTGAGCCTCTCAGCTGAAGACGTACATGCTCCTGTTCTTCAGGGAATTACGACAGATGCAGACAGTGTCAAGGCAGGGCAAACCATTACGGTCATATTAACTGTTGAGGATGATTTTACTGGTGTGAGTTATCTTGCAATTGATGCAAAGAGCCCTTCAGGTGGTCAGACCCTCTATGCGGGAGGTGGCGTACAACACAATCCTGAAACGACCTATAGTTTTCCTGTTGCTGTGCCAACAAACGCAGAAGATGGTTTTTGGAAGATCAGTCAAGTTTTGGTGATCGATGCTGTTGCCAATCAGGAATATCTGTACAATCCTGATGATTTTACTAAAACCTTCCGTGTGGTAAGCGAACAGAGTGATGTCCAAGAGCCAGAGTTGGTGAGCATTGCAGTTACCGAATCAGTTTTTTATGGAGAAACGGTTACGCTGACCGTTGTCGCAAGAGATGATCTTTCTGGAGTCAAGACCTTACGTGCAACGGCAAAAAGTCCTACCGGAAAGCAGAACGAGCTGTTTACCCCGTGGCAATTAATTAGCGAAAATACATGGCAATCCTCCATTGTCATCAAAGATTATGCAGAACAAGGATACTGGAAAATAACCCAACTTGAAATTGAAGATAATGCTCATAACAAAGCAGTGTTGTATTATGGCAATCAGTATGAGGCTGGTTTTAATGTCAAGTCAAATAATAATAAGGATGACACGAAAGCGCCAGTTTTTTCTGAAATCAAGCTCTCACCAGAACAACTCCGTTATGGTAATACCGTAACATTACGAGTTAAACTCACTGACGATCTTTCAGGTATTGATGAGAGTAGTCTCTTTGCCATGCTTGAGTCCTTTGCTCAAGGGCAGTATCAGTATTCCCAACAATGGTCGTACGACTCCCAAACCAGTACCTATACGACCTCGTTTAGTGTTCCTAAGTTTTCTGAGATAGGGCCTTGGCATCTTGGAAGGTTAGTTGTCCGAGATAAAGCAGGAAATGAGCTCTACCAATGGTTTGACAAGGATGATTATTGGGTGTATGTGACTGGTTATGATGATATCAAAAAACCCGATCTTGTTGTCAAGAGCCTCGAGTTGAGTCCAACCCAAGCAAAGAATAATGAAAACGTTACCATGAAAGTTGTCGTGCGTAATGACTATGCGCCTGTTGCACGAGTTTCCTGGAAGGCTATTGCTGATGACATTGGTAGTAATGCTCGCATTGGTGCTGGGTGGGCAAGAGGAAACCAAGACGGGGTTCTTGAGAATCTTGCCGTAGGAGAGGAAAGAACATTAACCCTTAGCTTTCAGTATAACACCGGTACTTCATCCCCCTCCACTACAATGACGTACACTCCTTCATTTACTATTGATCCAGAGAATAGCATCAATGAGCTCGATGAACACAACAATAAACTTTCTGGCTATGTCAGGGTATCGGGAGGCTCATCAATGGCAGATGCGGTTGTAGCTCCTCGAACAACCACGGATCCACGTGATTATTTTGATGATTACTATGGTATTGAGGACTTTTACATCACCTCTGAACCATGGGTAGGTAATGTTCATTGGAATGATCCAAACAGAGCCTATACCGAAAAAATTGGTAATAAGGTCATTGCCCATCTTGAAGATGCTTCTCCTAGCTTATTACTTGACCAGGAAGATCTTCGTTTTACTGCATACACGAGTGGAAATAAAATCTTTGTCGAGAAATGGGTAGATCAAGGAGTCAAGTATACTGATAAGACTCATCTCATCCTTGCGTATCCTACACCAAAGAAAGTAGTGCTTGAGGACACTGGCCAAACCTATACAGGCACACGAATAGATCTGGTGCTCTGGAATGATGTCCATGATAGCGATGCAACACGAACAATGACGATTCAGGATACTCCTACAGAAACAGCGTCTGCTGTTACTGATTCAGTTGATTCTGGTGCTGGTGGTCGTAGTTCTGTTGCAACCTCTGCAGAGGCTGCAACTGCGGTGATTATACCTTCTTCAACAGCTATGCCGAAAACCATTGATGTTATGCTAGGGGATGAGTTTGTTTTGTCTGCTGGCCAGACCGCACATGTCGTTGACTATAGGGACATGGAAATAACCTTGAACAGTATATCCAGTATGTCAGGTGAGGATATTTGTTTTAGTATGATGGGTTGTCCTGGCCTACTATATTTTTTTGCGCACATGGATGTTACTGCTCGCTTAGCCGACAATTATTTTTCTCTGCCGTTTATTACCTTAACGGAAGGCAAGCAACGTGGTGTGTTTGGTGCACAGCTTAGCGTTTTATCCCTAAACGCTGATAAGGGATTGTTTAAACTAACCAAAGGAAATGATCAAACGGTCTCATGGGTTGATGTAGGTCTAGAGCCAAGAAGCGTTGAGGTAACTGCTGGAGAAAAGGCTTATTACGAGATTATTGTTGAGGATGATCGCTTCTTTGGTTATTATGGTAGAATGGAGCAGAATTACACACTTGATATTGTTGGTCTACCTTTTGCAAAGGATTTCCCTTCTACCATAACCCTCGGACCAGGTGAGACAAAACGAGTTCCTCTTGTTGTTGACACTTCCTCTCGTCTTAATCTCCAGAAACAGATTGTTGGTGGAACAACTGCATCAAGTACAACAGTAGCAACTGATCGAGATACCGTCCCTAAAACAGTCAGCCTTTCTTTGCGTCAAGGGACTACCAGAACCATTGAAATGGATGGAGAATTACTTCAACTTGTGCTTGAGACAGTAAGTGCAACAGAAGCTTCTTTTTCAGTTAATGGAGAATCCTCACTGCAATTGGAGCAAGGAGAGGTATGGACATTTGGAAGTGGTTTTAATTTAACCGTAGATAGTATCAATTACCATGGTAATTTTGCAAATTCTGCAGTGGTTACTATTACCTCACCAACAGGAGTTGTTTTTGTTCTCAAGGGATGTACTGACAGCAATATTTACAACAAAGATTACTGCAGCGGCCTTTCAGAAGGACAAGAGGTTCGTTGTGATTGCAATACCTGTAGCTGTGTAATGGGAAGTGATGGTAACCTTTATCCGGGCAGTTGTACCGAAATGGCATGTAACTCTTATTCTTCTTCCTCTGTTAAGGAAGAGACAAGTGGTACTACTACGGACCATCTAAATGACGTTGATGAAGAGGTAGTTGTTGAAACTGGAACTTCTAGTGGCGGTTCTGGAGGAGCAGGACCTATGGTTGAGAGTCGGAGCAATGGCGGTGGTAGCGATGTTGGAACCTTTACTCAGAAAGAAGGAACCAGCAAGACTGTTACGGTAAACGGTGTTGAGTATGCCATAACGGTTGATGCAGTTGCTTCAGGACCAAAGGCTTATTTCACCGTTAACGGAGAATCAATCGGAGACCTTGAAGAAGGAGAAACCTACCTCTTAAAAGAGGGTAGTGAGTTGGGTGTAACCAATATGATTTACTATGGTTATGCATCCGAGATTGGTAACCAGGTTACTTATACCATCCAAACCAAGAAGGTAAAACTTACGGATAGTGTCACGAGCGTTAGTAGTTATGGTAGTAGCACTGCACCAAGTGGCGGAGGTGGTGCTGGTGGTGGCGAAGTCCCTCCTAAAGAAGAGAAAGGTGGTGTTGGTGCAGCATGGCCGTACATTGGTGAATCTGCAGGAGGAGGTGGCGGAGCAGCAGGTCCACGTATAAGCGATGATAGTACACAAGCTGAAGCCACAGTAACATCTGTAACAGCATCTGTTCGAAGAGTACAATCTTCTGAATCATCAGTGGTTTATGAAACCGTTGCACTTCCTGCAACAGATGTTGCAGTATCAGCAACAGCATCGTCAACAACAGCAACAGAATCAGTTGCTCTTCCTGAGAGTGTTGTTGTTCGTCCAGTTTCAGCTGGAACTTTTTTCTCTCCAGAACAACTTACGGATAAAACTGTTGCCGAGGGAGAAGTGTATCATTTCACGGTTGTTGTTATCTCTACAGATGGATCAGAGAATGATGTTGCCTCAGGTACCCTTGTCATTGGTAATCAAAGCTCTGTTGAGAAACGCCACACAAAACAGATCCAGCTCATCGACGGCTGGAATTTGGTAAGTATCCCTAACCGTTTGATTACCTTTGATACCTCAACCTGTTCTGAAGATAAAAAACCCTTGGCATTTGTGTATAATGATGAGGAGCAAAAGTATCTTTCCTTCCGGGATGCACAAAAGCAACTCGGCTCTGCATTCCTCAAATACATTTCAGAACGAGCGTTATGGATGTACAGTTATACTTCCTGTACTTTAGACGTTACCCTCGGAAAAGAAACCTTGTACAGTGATCTTAGTTTGTCTGAAGGTTGGAACTTGATGCCCGTTACCTATGATATGATTGGTCAGCGATTTATTGATTTGGGAAGCAATTGTCAGTACCATAAGCTTTATCGCTGGAATTCAGAAGATCAGCAATGGCTATCCGCTGAGATTTCAACACTTATTACTGAAGCAGATCTCATGCGTGGGTTCTTAGTGAAGACAACAAGTTACTGTGAATGGGGAGAGTATACACTCTTACCACCACCTATGCCTGTTGAAGAAGAACGTGCTTCTGGTATTCGAGAATAGAATCAAGCGTGAGACCATGACAGACGCTAAAGAAACTCGTCCCTTTTTTCCCGGGATATGCCGGCAGTACTGTTCACTGCCACTACTTAAAACCATTCTTTTTTTAATTATACTTCTTGGTCCTTTTTTCGTGTATGGTTGTTATCCAGTAGATGAAACAATACAAGAAAACAACGAGACTGTGGAACCGGTCAACGAATCTCCTCAAGCCATTGATCCAGGTTTAGATCTTTTTGGTAAGGAAGAGGTTCTTCCACCAGGTCTTCCCGGATAAGCTTCATGCAATCATGGCAGAGACGAGTCAGCGCCCCCTTATGATATTATGATATAGTGGTCTACTTTTTTTGGCTCGTCTCTTTCTTTTCTTTTTTCTCTTCAAACGCAAGCGATGCTGAATTAATACAGAATCTCTTTCCTGTTGGCTGTGGTCCATCATCAAAGATATGTCCCAAATGACCCTGACAATTGTGACAGAGAACCTCTGTTCGTTTCGTCAATAAGCTGTGGTCTGGTTTTGTTTCTACCACACTCTTATTTTTTGGTGCCCAAAAACTTGGCCATCCGCTTCCTGAATCATACTTTTGATCGGCATCAAACAAGACAGTGCCACAACCTGCACATTTGTAAAATCCTTTCTTCTTGAAGTCGTTATATTTACCGGTAAAGGCAGGCTCTGTTCCTTTCTTTCTGAGAATAGCATACTGTTCTGGCGTGAGCTTATTTTTCCATTCCTCTTCGGAAGTTGGTATTGTTGATGTCATTGTTTCCTCCGATGTTTTGTTTGTTGTCCTTTACCATTCCCATTATTTTCCAAAATTTTTTTTCGCAAGACATCTTCGGTAATGTCCACCCGTAACTTACGAAAATACACACACACATTTTTGATATCCGCAGCCAGCAGTTCTTCAGCATTGGCGCTTTCGAGAGGTGTTGCCTGAGAAAAATCAATAAACACAGCTCGTTCTTTATCATTAAGGATATTGAACGGTGATAAATCACCATGAATCAGCCCAGCACGGTAGACTTTTTGCATATTGGTAACAACTGTTGCTAAAAATGCATCAGGATCTTTTGGTTGTTGATGGATAAGCTTACCTGCAGGATCTTGTCCACCAATCATTTCCATGACTAAGATGTTGTAGAGGAAAGTGTATGGTGTGGGAACAGCAACACCAGCTTCTCGGGCTTTCAGCAGATTCCTAAATTCTCGCTGCGTCCAGGCGAAAATGACCTTTCTCCGTTGTTTTTTGAGGTGAAGATATCGAGCATCGAACTTAATGTGATTATACATGGTGTTGAAGTCACAGGTGTGTAATCGATAAATCTTGACAACAACAAAGGTACCATCGTGTTTTCTTGCCACAAAGACATTGGCTTCCTTGCCCATGCCAATGGCACTGTAGAATCCCTCAAAATGCCTCTGTCCCATCAGCTTAAAGATGTTTCGTTCAGTAAACTCATCAAAAACATTATGTAAGGTCTTGAACTTTTCTCGGCTTATTTTGGGCATTGCTCCTTTAATCCGTTAGAGATATATAAACCCTTCTTTTCTCTTGAATAGAAACGTTTAAATACGAGTGACCCTGAAGGTTAGGTTAGTATGGCTAAGGTAAACGAGAACAATCGTGTGAGCAAAAAAAGTATGACAATTATTTCTCAAAAAACCATTCCTGATGCAGGAATTCATGTGCTCATTATCCTAACGCTCTTTCTTGCAGGCTCAGCAAACTGGTATTTCCTCCAAAACCTCGAAAAGACAGGATCGCCTTTGCAATCTTCTTTGACGGGTATTCCTACAGGATTTGTAACGAAGAATGTTGATGGTAGCCTTGAGCTTTCTCCGCAAGTTCCTACACGAGTAGATCTTGTTGCAATTTATGCCCCATTTGTTGTGGTTACGATACTGGCGCTCTTGATTGTTTCTGGCCTTGCGACTTATCTTGTCAGAAGGACATAGATCCCTTAATGAATGAAACATTTTTTATACTTGTTTCTCGTTCAACACTTCTATGACGTTTATCCGTCTCTCTAGCCCGTTGAAAAAATGGAAACAGTGGAAAGAACAATTATCTCACTTAAATCGTGCCCAGAAGATGTATGTTATCGCTGTCGCTAGTCTTATTATGGTGAATCTGATTATCCTTGTGGGTTTTATTATATTCCTTGTTATTTTCTTGAAGAAACTGTAATCAACGAACTATCATCAAGTTCCTTCTTCCCAGCTTTCAAGGTATTCTTTTTGTTCAGGCGTAAGTATATCAAAGGACACACCAAGCGCACTGAGCTGGAGTTTAGCAATGTGCATGTCTATTTCTCCAGGAAGGGTAATAACGTTGTTGGCTAGTTTCCCTTTGTTCTTAACGCAATACTCAACAGCAAGTGCTTGTCCACAAAAACTTGTTGCCATAACTTCAGAAGGATGTCCCTCTGCCGCTGCTAAATTAACAAGCCTTCCCTCTGCACAAACAAAGATCTTTTTTCGGTTAATAACGTACTCATCTAACGAAGGCCGTACTTTTCGTTCTGAGGTAGCAGCCGCCTTTAGTCCCTTGACATCGATCTCAAGATCAAAGTGACCTGCATTAGCGAGAATAGCTCCATCTTTCATGGTCTTCATATGCTCGATACGAATGACATGTTTATTTCCTGTAACCGTGATAAAAACATCTCCTAAGGGAGCTGCTTGGGTCATGGGCATAACCTGGAAACCATCAAGTTTTGCCTGAAGTGCTCTGAAAGGCTCAATTTCAGTGATAATAATATTTGAACCAAAACCCTTTGCACGTAATGCTACTCCTTTCCCACAGCTTCCATACCCAGCTATAACAACAGCTTTTCCTGCAAAGAGAATATTTGTTGCGCGTAAAATCCCATCAATCGTTGATTGACCAGTACCATAGTAATTATCAAGCAGATGTTTTGTCTTGTTGTCATTAACTGCTATCATGGGATATTTTAACGCTCCGTCTTTTTCCATAGCTTTTAACCGTATAATTCCTGTTGTTGTTTCTTCACATCCTCCAATGATCTTTGGAATAAGTGCAGAATGCTTTTTGTGAATCTCTGAGACAAGGTCACACCCATCGTCAATGGTAATCTGCGGCTTAGTGGCAATAACATTATTCAGATACCGATAGTAATCTTCATGTGTCTCGCCCTTATACGCCCAAACATGAACCCCTTCCTGTGCTAGTGCTGCAGCCACATCATCTTGGGTTGATAATGGATTACAACCGGTAATGGCAACGGTTGCTCCACCAGCAATAAGCGTTCTTACGAGTACTGCAGTTTCTTTGGTGACATGTAAGGCCATGCCAACATGGATACCTCTCAATGTTTTTTCTTTTTGAAATCGCTCACGGACTTTTAGTAAAGAACCCATAGAATGCTCTGCAAATTCGATCTGTAATGCTCCCTGCTGTGCAAGGCTCATATCCTTGACTTCATAATGCTTCCCGTTATCCATTCCTTCCATCCTCCTTGACTTCTATTTTTTGAATATACTGAAGAATTTTATCTCGAAGAGAATAGGGTAATCGAGCACCTACTTGGGCAACAACATGGGCAGCAGCAAGCGATCCGATATTACCACTGAGCTCAAGATCAAGACCATGCGTTATGCCATAAAGAACACCGGCTGCGTACATATCACCTGCTCCTGTTGTATCGACACAGTTTATTGGAAACACATTAATTTTGATAAACGTATTTCCTTGTTTTATTAGCGAGCCTCGTTCACCGAGCTTAACTATTGCGATGTCTGCTACTCGCGCTAATTCATTGAGGGCTTCTTCAGGGTCTTTTCCCGTAAATGCTTTGGCTTCTGTCTCATTGACAAAAATAATAGATGCATATTCTTGGACAATCTTTTTAAGTTCTTCTTTATTTCTTGCGATAAGTGCAGGATCAGCAAGGTCTATTGAGATCTTTTTATGATGGGCTTTCGCAATCTGCATTGCGTGGAGTGCTGTCTCTTTCAGTGTTGGTGCTTCAAGTTGATAGCCGGTTAGATGTAAGATTTTGCTTTTGGCTATGTCTTCCTCAAGCAATTCATCACGATGAAGTTTATCAGCAACCCCGAGATGGACGACAAATGTGCGTTCCCCTCCAGGGGTAATAAAGGTTAATGCCTTTCCGGTAATTCCCTCGACTTTACGTAACTTTGCAATGACGTTGTGATTGATTAATGACATTTCATAGTAGGTGCCTTCAGGATCTAAGCCGACTTTACCAACAAAGATAGCAGTCCCTCCCAGATTAGCAACTCCTGCAAGTGTATTTGCACTGGAATCACCAGGCGCTTTGATAATAGACAGATGTTTGATTTTGTCTTCAATGAGCTTTAGCTGTTCTTCAGAAACAAGATGACCTTGCCCTTTGGTGAGGTTAAGTTCTACAAGAACATTGTCTTCTACCTGAATAAGAAGATCAATAAGCGGGTTTCCGATTCCCATCACATCATAACTCATGATTCCACCTGTTTACCATTATTGGGTGAGATTCGCCCTATTTAAAGATGTTGTTCTTTTGTTGAGAAGAACATTTATATATGATAAAGTCCTCAAGCCAGCTCATGGAAAAGATAGAGGCAATCCTGAATAAGGTCAGTAAAGCAGTACAACCGGATGAAAAAGCATTGCGTCGTCGTGTAGATGATTTCCTCCAGCGATTAAATACTGCACTCAAAAACTATCGTATCCAAGCAACAGCAGTTGCGGGTGGTTCTATTGCTAAAGGTACTTATTTGAAGGATGACTTTGATATTGATATTTTTGTGTTATTCGACTATGAACGATATGAACATCAAATTATTTCTTTAGTCTTGGGGAATGTCTTACGCTCGTTTAAACCCCTGAAAGTTCCAGGGTCTCGGGATTACTTTCAGATCCGTGAAGGTATGCTGATGTATGAGGTTATTCCGGTATTAGCTATTTCTACACCTTCAAAGGCAAAGAATGTAACCGATGTAAGCCCCATGCATGTTTCTTGGGTTAAGGAGCGTTGCAAAGAAAATCTACGATTGCAGCAGGAAATTCGGCTGGTCAAGGCTTTTTGCAAAGCTCAGGAGGTGTATGGTGCAGAGTCGTATATTAAAGGATTTTCAGGTCATGTTTTAGATATTCTTACCATTGTTTATGGTGGATTTCTTCCTCTCCTCAAAGCTGCACAACACTGGAAAGCAAAAATAGTTGTTGATTATAACAATGTCTATAATGGTCATGCCTTGGAACAACTCAATCGAGCCAAGACCGAAAGCCCTTTAATTGTCGTCGACCCGTTACAGCCAGAACGGAATGCGTCTGCAGCACTGAGCATTGAAAAGTTTGAGGCATTTATCGAAGCAGCAACAGCATTTCTCACTAATCCTTCAGAGGTTTTTTTTGTTAAGAAAGAAACAACCTTGGACGAAATTCGCGGATTGACAGGAAAGAACGAACTCATCCTCTTAAAGGTTGTTCCTAAAGATGGAAAGAAAGATATCGTTGGCAGTAAACTGCTGAAAGCACACGAATATCTGAAAAAAAATATACTTGCACATGATTTTAAACTTATCAATGAAGGATGGAAATGGGATAAAACAAGGGATAAAGGAAAAAATGCTTCTTTCTGGTACATTATTCCGAAGAAAACGCTGTCAAAATACTATGAAAAGCAAGGCCCTCCACTCAGCCAACAGCAGAATGTTACAGCATTTAAGCAGCGACATGCAGTAACGTTTGTGCGAGGAAATAGAATCTATGCTCATGTACAACGAAAATACAAAAAAGCCAGTGATTTGGTAAAACACCTGCTCCACGATACGTATATTACCGAGCGTGTCAAGCGAATCGTATTTGAAAAGAAATAAGTTTAAGAAAAATGGTAAAATAATTATTAGCGTTTATTCTGAACATGCAAAAGAAATCCAAGAACAATTCTATAATAATCTGGGGTTTAATGTTACTAAAGAAGATGAAAATTGCGTTTATACCACAGAGGGTTTAATATCCGAGCGATTTACGCTTCATAGTCTCAAAAATCTCTTTGCTTCAGCTAATATTCATATGGGAATGAGAAAATTAACGAACATCTCTTATGTTTGTGTATCAACCGCTCGGAAGTAGCTTTCGAAATAAAGCGAAACATTTATATCTAACTTCTTACTTATCTTACTTATAAGGTGGAACATGTTAGCAAATCAAATCAAAGAAATAAAAACAGTAACGGTAACAAGTAAAGGTCAGATTTGCATACCCCACATAGCTAGAGCTATGAAGGGATTTAAAGAAGGCTCAAAAATAGGCATTTTAGTATATTCGGATCATGTTGAATTGAGACCTATGGAACAAGTAAGCGAAAAATTATTTCCTGCATTGGTTTCCGAGGAAGTTTTAGCTAAAGAATGGAACACAAAAGAAGAAGATGAAGCATGGAAGGATTTGTAAAAGGCGATATTGTAGTATTTCAATTTCCATTTTCAGATACGGATGAATCAAAGAAAAGACCTGCTTTAGTGGTAGCTAACACTACTGATGAAAATCTAATCCTATGCCAGATAACAAGTAAAAAAAGACCAGATCCGGATATAATATCAATAACCAAAGACGATTTTCAAAAAGGAGCATTGAAGCATGATAGTTTTATCAGGCCAACAACCTTGTTTACTATTCATCATTCACGAATTGATTATAAAGTTGGAAATTTAAAACAAGAAAAAATAAAATTCATTGAAAATAAGTTTTGTGAAATCTTTAAAAGATAAAATACCCAAGATCTTTTTTTATTCTCGTGCTGTATCTCCTAGTCTCGTAATTGCTTTTGGTGGGAAAAATGCTTTGGGTCTTTCCTCCCAGAGTGTAAGGTTAAAGAATTGTTTAACGGTTTCCTTTAAATTATCAGCATCTTCCATGACACGGAGACGGTGCTCTTGGAAGGTTCTGTGGACCATCCTCCTCCAGTAGATCTCTTGGAGGTTTTTCATGAGCCAATTTTTTTTCCATGCACCCGTGTAGTCAGATTCTAATATTGACTTGCAATAGACATTTACCTCTCCTGATTGGACTTTGTATTTTTTCCCTTCGCGAATAATTTCTTTGTCCTGGATATTCACACAGTTACATTCGATGTGAAGTGCTCTCCGGTGAAAGCTGCTTTTTTGGGGTATGAACTTTCCACGCCACCAAAACCAAATTGTCCTGCCATATTGCTGGGAACGTTCCTCCCACATAAGGCTTTCGGCAAACTTTTTATCCTCAAAGGTTCCATATTCAAGCTCCACAAACCAGTCATGCATCATTCGGTAAAATTCCTTCAAATTGAGGATGCCGATATGCCGTACTCTCCATTTTGCAGCTAGTAATGTCCATGATGCAGGTTCTTGCGCAGGATCTTCCATCCACCAGAATGCCATATTTCGTATACTAGTATCTGTATATATAAACCTTACGATTTTTATGACGTAGCACGTTGTTAAGAACAGAAATCTTATATAATGCCCCGTCGTTGCATATGGTATGGTCCTTATCTGTGGGATTGATGAAGCGGGAAGGGGTTGTATTATCGGGAATTTAGTGATCTGTGGGGTTTGTATTCCAGAAGAAGAGATTGCACAGTTACAAGAGCTTGGCGTGAAGGATTCAAAGTTATTACGGCCAATGCAACGGGAAGAGCTTTTTGCAAAAATCATTGCACGTGTTCATTATCATCTTATTGAAGTCAGTCCTCAAGAAATTGACGCTGCAGTGTCGAAAAATCAGCTCAATGATCTTGAAGCGATGAAAACCGTTGAACTCCTTGCTCACTTGAGGCCCCAGAAAGCAATTGTTGATTGTCCCTCACCAAACCTCCAGGCATATCAACGCCTCATTCATGGCCAACTTCAAAAACAACATAACCATGAGATGGAAATCATTACAGCCCACAAAGCAGATCTCATCTATCCTTTGGTGAGCGCAGCATCTATCCTTGCGAAAGTTACTCGAGACCGTGCAATCCAAAAGCTGAAGCAGCATTATGGGGTTGATTTTGGTTCAGGGTACACCAGTGATCCTCTTACCCAACAGTTTCTGCAGCATTCTCATGATCAGTATGATTTTGTGAGAAAGAGTTGGCAGACCTATAAGCACATTGTCCAAGCAAAAGAACAGAAAAGTTTATCAGAATTTTGAATAATTATCGTAAAGAATGTGTTATGAAACCCTCAAAAACCATACAACCAGAGACTATTACAAAGATTCTTACAATTCTTAAAAAGCATTACACTACCGACTGGTTTGGTGTTGCGCATCATAAAGATCCTTTCAAGGTTTTGATTGCCTGCATTATGAGTTTGCGAACACGAGATGAGGTCACTTATCCACGAGCTGCTGCTCTTTTTCAGTTAGCAGAGACCCCTACGAAAATGTTGAAACTTTTAGAAGAAACTATTGCACAAACTATCTATCCTGTTGGTTTTTATCGCACAAAAGCAAAAACTATTCTTGGCATTTGTCAAAAACTCATGAACGAATATCAAGGAAAAGTTCCTGACACTATTGAAGAGCTCCTCACTTTTCATGGCGTTGGAAGAAAGACCGCTAATATCGTTATTACCTTTGGTTATGGCAAGGATGGCATAGCCGTTGACACCCACGTTCATCGTATTACCAACCGTTTAGGATGGGTAAACACAAGGACGCCACATGAAACAGAGTTTGCTTTACGAACATGTGTTCCACGTGAACAATGGCAAAATATCAATGAACTGATGGTTCGCCATGGGCAGAGTATATGCAAACCCCTGAGCCCTTTGTGCAGTAAATGCATGATCCGTGTATATTGTCCGAGAAAAGGAGTTTTAAGATCAAGGTAACACAGAAACATTTATATCTTTTTTATGTTTCTCCATCTTCTGAGGAGATTATGGCGCTTGAAAAACTTTTGGAATGTATAGGACGGTTATTTAAGCCTGGAGAAAGCTCTGTTGTTCTTGCTTCTACGGATGTTTCTGATGTTGCTGGATCCTCTATTGCCGGAGATTTGTCTGATGTAGCTCAAACTCCGTTATCTTTTGATCCAGATCGTTTCAATGCATACCTCTCTTCGGTTCCTGAACAAGACCGTGCTCGTACCCGTGCTTTTTTTGACTTTGTTCACTCCATTGTTCCTCCAAGTCTCCCTGTCTATGGGTCTTCAGCTGCAAGGATGGTTTATACAGTTCCTGATAGTTCTGATGATCTTGGGGGTTATGACGAGAGGTTGCGTTTACCGTCGACAGATCTTGATCACCTCAAGGACTATTTCCGCGTACTCGCAGCAACGCCAAATGCAGGAAGAACTGGGGGAGAAACAGGATCTATTCCTTTTTGTCATTCATTCCCAACCTATGGGCATGTCTTTCCCGACGGTCTTACCCAGTATGCAAGAACTCAAGGAGTTGAGTTGAAAGACAGTAGTCGCGATGATCTTTACACGGTTTTGTTTGTTCAGACACGCTCTTCTCCTGAAATCTTAGCGCTCATTGAAGCAAACCCCTTACGATTAGACCCGAAGTCTGGTGACTCGAAGTATGGTGCCAATGTGGCTCATGCTGCTCTTAACGGAAGGCGGGCAATAGATCCTGATGTTGATGCCTTGGTTGCTCATGTTGAAGGAATGTTGGATTCATCTGATCTGAAAAAACGCCGTTCTCTTTCCAGAGATGGATCTTACGTGAGAATATGGCCGGATGGGCGGGTCACCATCCGCGACTGTGTTCCCTTAGCAGCAAAGGAAGCAGTCGAAGCATTCTTTGCAACAACACCTGCAGTCCGACATGGAAAAGACCTTTTTGGAATGGATTTTCGTATCTTAGAAAAGGGGATGGTTCAGACTGCTGATTTTGGTCCTGAATGGGATTCCCGACGAGGATACTGTTGGGGAAACTATCATCATTATGCCATAGCCCCACAGGGGGTTCAAGAACGTATTGCTGGGAAATAACCCGTTCTACCCTGTTTTATAATAGAAAACCTACATTTTTAATATTATTTGTTAGGTTTTCTAGTATATAATAGAGGAAAAAACATATTAAATACTATTGTCCTCTATTATAGATGGTTTATTCTCGGTTGTTTATGTGCGTCTCTTTTCCTTCTGCCTTTTGAGCGAAACTTATTAAAACTGAGTCTCTTTCCCACCGAACCATGAATCCATTGTACATGACTGATGCGTATCTTCAGGAATTTCACGCTACAGTTGCCGCTCTCAACAATCCAACCTCTTGCGTGCTTGATCAGACTGCCTTTTACCCGAACAGTGGAGGCCAGCCCCATGATGAAGGTACCTTAACAACAACAGATGGAACAGTCTATCGTGTTGTTTTGGTTACCAAAGCAGATGGCCAGATTATCCATCAGGTTGATAAACCAGGATTACAGATGGGAGACAGGATTTCAGGGAAGATTGATTGGGAGAGGCGATATAGACTCATGCGTATGCATACCGCAGCTCATATTATTAGTGCTGTACTCCACACCACACATGGCGCATTGATTACTGGTAATCAATTAGGAATTGATAAGAGTCGTATTGATTATAATATGGACGAATTTGATAAGGAGAAACTAGCACGGTATGTTGCAGAAGCTGACGCTGCTACCAAGCGAGACGTTCCTGTTTCTATCACTTTTATGGAAAGAGAACAAGCACTTCAAGATCCAAGCATGATAAAACTTGCAGGAGTTTTACCTCCTATGGTTAAAGAACTGAGAATAGTACAGATAGGGGATGTTGATACCCAGGCAGATGGTGGCACGCATGTTCACTATACTCGTGAGATTGGTACGATTACCTTTGTGAAGGCTGAAAACAAAGGAAAAAACAACCGGAGATTATATTATACCGTCGAATGATTTGATGAACGAATAATGTCATGGATCATCTCTGATCGGCGAATAAGTGGTGTGAATCATAACCATGAGCACGACAAATGAATAACCTGAAACAGAGAAATTTGAGTATTAAGAATGGCAATACCTTGGTTATTGTTGATGAAACCTGAAATAGCGCCGTATGCTTCGCGATGCTATGAGCTTTTAGCTCGTACTATTCATACTGATGGTTCTGTTTTTGTTGTTGCGGATTCTGATGGCGATGGTAAAACCTCGTATGGTATTTTTACCAAAGCCTATGAAGCAATAGGGGGTAATCCACGCAACCTTCATTTTTCTTTTGGTCCTTTACGAGACATCTCCTTTGATGACATGCGTCGCCATTCAGTTATTGTTAGCCTTGATAATTATCTCTCAGGAGATGGGAATCCAGTTCTTCAGCGATTATTTGATCAGGGACAATCGGAGTGTGGGGGTATTGAGGGTCTTATTCTTGTTGATCATCATCCTCTCGGAGAAATGGGTAAGGTATTACAAGAGCATGATCCTCTCCGTGGTGGTGAAGCAAAACCTCATGCATATGTCATCCATCCAGAGACCGTTAACGAAGTTCCTGGTTATAGTACGTGTAGTGCCGTCCTCACCTATCAACTTGCCATGGCCATGCTTTACCAACACTTCAATGAGAGAAAGCAGCATGTTACTGCATGGCATCGTGCCCATAGTTGGCTTCTTGTCTTAGGGATGTACAGTGATGGTCTTCCCCGTAGTCCTGACACACCCTATGGTGAGATCATGGGGAATCCTTTATTTAATCGTGAAACCGTGGTGCGATTGTCCTATGCGCTCAATATGCGCCGTGTTGATACAACAGAGCATCTTCTCAGGGCATGTCATTTGGGAGATGCAGCATCAAGGATTTTTTCTCATGATGAATTCCAGCGTGCTGACCAAATGATGCGGTCATGGTATCAGCGTTTTCAGGGAAGAAACAGAGAAAGAAATAAGCCGTATTTTTGTGAGGAATCTTTTGGTAATGGTACCTCTGCTCCGAAGGTTGTTTTTGGATTGCTCTATGACTCCACAGAGGGCATTGTTCCCAGAGATTTATCATACTCGTTTGTGAATTATGTGACTCTTTACCGTCTCCATAAAGGTCGTGTTGCTGATTTTCAGGATTTTAACGGTACGGTTATCTTCTTTCAACCCAAGCTCGTTGATAGAGAGCTGGTTTTCAGTATTGAGGCCAGAAGTAGTGATGTTGATGTGGGAAAACTTATGCAGCGTTTAGGTGGTGGAGGTCATATACGAGCAGCTGGTGCTACGAGCCATACTCAGGAAAGGAATATTTCTCAAGAACAGCTTCCTGTGCAGATACAACTCGAATTTGACATTCGTAAAATAGGCCTTCTGGAAGAATTAAAGCGACGGCGAAGGGAGTATGAGGTTGCTAGTTCATGATTACGCACAGCTTTATTCTTTTGGATGGCATCGGCTACCGTAAAGAGCAGCAGCTCTGGAAGGAAGGTATCTTACACTGGGATGATTTTCTTCAGGCCAAGCAGATTCAAGGGATTTCTCCGCTTCGTAAACAATTCTTGGATCATGGATTAGCTAAAGCACAAGAATCATTAAGAGCAGAAGAGATAAGCTTCTTTGCCCAACATCTTCCAAAGAGGGATTATTGGAGACTATACGAAAAATTTCGTGGAGAAGCACTTTTTTTAGATATTGAAACTTCTGGCTATTACGGTGATGTTACGGTTATTGGCCTGTACGATGGCAAAGAAACCAAGACCATGGTCAAGGGATGTAACCTCAACAAGGAATTGCTTGTAAGAACGCTCCAGCAATACAAGCTTCTTATTACTTTCAATGGATCTTCGTTTGATCTCCCAGTTCTTGATCGTTATTTCGGAAAAGTTATTCCAACAATACCCCACATTGATCTTCGTCATGTCTGTAGCAGAGTTGGTCTGGTTGGTGGATTAAAAGCTATTGAGCAACAAGTAGCCATCTCCCGTCCTCCAGAGCTTATGAGTGTCCATGGTATTGATGCAGTTGCTCTGTGGCAGCAATGGCAGTCTACTGGTGAAGAGCGTTATCTTGATCTCTTGATTCGTTATAATGAAGAAGATGTTCTTAATTTAAAGCCCTTAGCAGAACGAGTTATTCGTGAATTGTGGAATCAAACGTGTACGCTTGCTAAAAGAAACGTTTATATATAAGTAAGACTATTCTTACGTTGGTGATCCCTGTGGAAGTTGCTATAACTAAAATGAGCTCAAAGGGTCAGGTTGTCATACCTGCCAATATGAGAAGATATATTCAAGAAGGTGAAAAACTGATTATCATTCAAAGTAAAGATCAGCTTATTATGAAAAAAGTAAGCACCTTGGAAAAAAATCTATTAGAGGATATAGAATTTGCGAGAAGAACCGAAGAAGCATGGAAGGCTTATGAGAAAGGAGAATTTAGAAGTATGAGTGCCAAGGATTTCTTAAAAGAACTTGAAAAATGGTAACGGTTGAGTTTAGTATTCTATTTGAGAGAAGAATACAAAAAATAAGAAATAGTTCGTTAAAGGATCATATAAAAAAGCAAATCAAGAAGATCATTGATAATCCGGAAATCGGTAAGCCAATGAGATATGAAAGAAAAGGCACAAGGGAACTCTATGTTGCTCCATTTCGGTTATCCTATGTATTTATAAAGGAGCAAGATAAAATCATTTTTTTGGAGATTTATCATAAGGATGAACAATAAGGGTTCACTCCAGAGCGTCGTTTATTCTTTCTATAAACTATTTCTTGAGTTTTTTGATACTAATAACGATTAATATGAGCAACTCAATGAAAATAACGACTGCTCGCATTAGCTTACTCATCTCTGAAAAGTATCGCATGGTGGCATAGGCTACTAAAAGGATGCCGCTAAACATAAATCCGGTTCCAATAACCTCATAGCTAAGGAAGAGTCCCACGACAATAGCAAGGACGCCGAGCGGTGCAATAATCAAGAATAAGTTACGGTTATAGATCTGGTTTGCGAGGTTAAATTCTTTTTGACAGAAATTACATGATGCAAAGCTGTTCGGACAGCCACGGGCATCATCATTATATTCTGGAAAGCCATTGTCACGATAACATTGCTCTGCTGCTGCTTGATCTTCTGGTGTTGTGTTGGTCTGGCATTCTTGGTACGGCATTGGTTTTGGAACAAAGGTTTCTTTGCAGTATTCTTCATAGGATGGAGATTCATAGATAGCATCGAAGAAAAGCCCGACAAAAAGTGCTCCAAGCAGGGCTACGGCAATGACCATGGCAACTTCTTTGGCATGCATTCATGACGAAAAGTGCTCCTCACTCTTAAATATTTTGATTTTAACGGTTTTACCTTTTTATTCAGGAGTGATTATGAGCCCCGTTATAGAGAAAAACAAAAAGATTTATAAGTTATCTTGCCCTTCCAGAGCCTCGCATTTGTGATGCCGTATAGTGGCGGTAGTAGTTTAATGGTAGAATACGGGACTGTGGCAACCATTTACATCTTGCAGAAATCCTGTGGAAGGGGTTCGATTCCCCTTTACCGCCCTCTATTCTTATGACCTCATCAATAGTAATGTTAACGCACATGAAAAACCTTTTCCAAAGGCGGATACCATGAGCTATCAAAGCAGTTTTCAAACTTCAGCAAGCGAAACTATAGTAACCTATAGCTCGACTGGCATTTCTGTTTCACGAATAATCCTGCCCACGCCATTTGGGGTTGGTCCAGTCAATGTTTATCTGATAAGGCATAATGACCATACGACCTTAGTTGATGCTGGTCCTAATGATGCGGAAGCACAACAACACCTTACCCAGGGCTTAGCAAGCTTGGGAGTTACTTCTCTTGATGCTCTTGTTCTGACCCATCATCATTTTGATCATCGTGGATTGGCAGCCTACATTGTCAACGAGTTTGGTCCGAAAGTTATTGTCCATCGTCATGGAAGAAGGTATTTGGTTCCCACTGAGCAGGGAGATGCCTATACGCCCTATGAAACTATTTTCAAAGGTGCAGGTTTCGCTCCAAGGGTGGTAAGTCATGTTGCTCGTATCTTTGAAGGATATACTCGCTATGGTTCTACGGTTGATACAACACGGATAAGAACAGTTAATCAAGGCTATGATGATACCTTGGGTGGAGAAATTATCCATTGTCCTGGCCATACTGAGGATTCCATTGGATTATTGGTTGGTCCATACTTTCTCTGTGGTGATACGTTTTGGAGGGACAAAACACCAAATCCTTTTTTTAGTGGTGGAAACAGCGATAGAGGATTAAAGGCGTTTCTTGCTACTTTAGACACCCTCTGTAGCAGGGATTTAGGAACAGCTCTTCCGGGGCATGGAGACCCTATTGAAGATCATAGAGCATATATTGATTTTGTAAAAGCGCATCATGCAAAAAGAGCAGATGCTATCATCGGGCTTCTGAGAGGAAGTACCGGAAAAACAGCTGCTGATATCGTGCATGAACTTTTTGCTGAGAGGCTTAATGGTAAGTCCCGTTTTAGTGCAGATGAATCTTTCCTTGCATTGGCAGAGGTCATTGGAAATCTTGAAATGTTTGAAGAAAATGGTCAGGCAAGGAGAGAAGAACATAACGGCACGTTTCTTTATCATGCGTTATAGCTACACCATTCTTTTCAGAGATTGGATGGTGTATTTTCTGCCTTTTGTAAGGTAATTTCATGTAGCAAGAAAGGAAGAATAAAACTCACGACATAGACTACCACAATCATGACAATACTCTGTGGTGATGTTTGGAGGTGTAACAGTAATTTTATTTTATTCGCGATAACGGTCAGCGCGCTTAGGGTAATAACGGCAAAAATCAGTGGGATGACATAAATCCTTTCCACATGCTTTTTTTTGGTGAACTGTTTCATTTCCTCCACACAAGTGTATGTCAGATAACCAAACGGTATTCCCAACACAAGAATCACTAACAAAACTGCAAGAGAGGGAAACGAGAGAAGGAAAGGGAACAACAGGATCTGTAACCCAACATGGACAAAGAAAAGAATAACAACGAAAAACCAATAGGCTGATGCATCCAGGAATCGTACGCTCGGATGTTTTCGTGCTTCTGCTACCCTCCAATGCTTGAGGACTGTTTTGATTTCTTCTGGTGACCAACCCTTTTGCAGAAGCTTATGCACGCTTTTTTTCATATTTTTTTGCTCTTTCTTCTCGTTCTTTTCGTAAGTTTTTTCGTATGAAGAGATCTTTGACTGTGGAAAGAAGATCTTTTTTTGGTTCTGGTAAGTTTTCTTCATAGGTTGCTCCAATGAGGTTTGCAGCTAATTTTCGATATGCTTTTGCAACCTTTGATTCTGGATGGGACACGACCGTTGGATACTGAATACGATGAAGCGATCGCATTACTTCATCGTCGGGAATGGTTGCAATAACTTTTTGCTGAAGCATCTGGTTGATGTTCGTAGGACTCATCTCGAGATGGTCTCCTTTAACTCGCGTAATAACAACACCGAGGATATTTTTCTTGAGATCCTTTGCGATCTTCACGGTTTTTAATGCATCGGTTACTGCCGGTAATTCTGGATTCGTAATAATCATCACATCGTCTGCAGCTTTAATGGCCGCTTTTGCCTCCTCACCTAAGCCAGCTGCGCCATCAATAAGAATGATCTCTGCTAAGTTTTGTAACTCGCGAAGTTTCTCTCCTAAATGTTCTAAGGTAAAGGCATGAGCGTCTAAAGCCACATCTGAAAAAATGACTTTAAGCCCTGAAGGATGGATACAGATAGCATTGGTTATCTTTTTTTTGCCAGCTAAACACTCTTGCAAGCTCACTGCTGGTTTATGGTATCCTAAAAGAATTCCCATGTTTGATGCGTTAATATCAGCATCGACCAGAATAACCTCTCTCCCAAAATCAGTTAATGCAGCAGCCAGATTAATTGCTGATGAAGTCTTTCCGACGCCACCTTTTCCAGAGACCAGACTAACAAAACGAGCCATTTATTCATGACCTTCTTTCTTTTTATACTGCTCGGTAATGTATTCAAAATATTCCTTTGTTTTTTTGAAATACTCGTGCATATCTTCCATGGTTATATCGGTAACTTCATTTGATTCGAGAACAGCCATCATGGTAACATGCCTCCTGAATTCATTTTTGGGAGTGTAGGTTGCCTTATCGAGCTTCCGTAAATAGAGATAGAATGCTATATACTCCAAGAGTTTCTGATCTTCTTTATAGACTGATTTGAGAAGATTACACTGAAGTCCGGGAGAACTAGGAATAGTGTCTATTTTTTGCTCTTCTTTTGCCTGGTCAAGCATCCACACAATCGTGTGGTTGAAGGCTGCCAGTAATCGTTCAATAATACTCTTAAAGATATCAACGGTTCGAGTATACTTAAGGCTCACAAAAATAAGGTGGTCTGCACGCTTTAGTTCGCGAATTGCATCATCATATGAATCTTCCATTTTTCTTTTCTTAAACGATTTTTATTCAATTTTTTTATTCATAAAGTCTATGAGGAATTTTGTCTCTTGCATCATGGTACGGAGTTTTTGCACGCTCAGGATGGTTACATCGTAACTGTCAGAGCACATGACCAATGAACCTTTTCGTGCAAAGGCAACCGGGCTTTCTTTATGTTCTTTAATAAGGAACCTTACCTCTTGGATGACCTTGAACTGTTGTTCACCGAGGTTGTATCTTCTTGCGCACCTTGCTCGGAAGGTGGCAAAGAGCGATTGAAATTCGGTCGAAAATGGAGGAATACGCTTATAATAGAGATCGTATCCTAATATTGCTTTCATCGTATATTCCAACGATGTATCGAGGTTGTGCAATACCCTTAGTAAAAGTCTCGTATCCTTTACCAATGGATACGTTACTTCAAGCATGTGTCCTGCAATTTTAAGGTGATGAAGAGCTTTGGCACGCGCCTCTTGAAAGGCTTCCATGAATAGAGGGAAAAATAACCTGAAATTAATAAATCTTGTTATTTCCTCAAACTTGTCCTTTGCTTATAGAAATCTAAAGATCGGCTTTAATTAAGATTGCCTAGTTTTGCTTCAATTTCGCTCAATGAAGCTTCTAATGCCTCAAGCTCACTTGCTTTTTTCTTTGCTTCACTTTGATTTTTCTTTTCAGTTGCCTCTTTATTCGGAGAAGCAACACTTCCCTCTATGACCGGAAGGTCTTTTATCTGTTGCTTAGGGAGCATTGCCTTGCATCGGCTAAGTTGTGAGGATATTTCGGTGATAACTTCCTTAAGCCCGGTATAAGCTGTAGCCTTTTGCTGGCGCAATGCCTTCAGCTGTTCAAATCGTTTCAGAAATTGGATGCTTACTTTTGTTGATTCTAAAACTGCCTTCCTTACTTCTCGTTTCTGAGGAATTGGTGTATAAAAAACACTTTTCTGCTCCTCTGGCGACTTTTCACCCATATTATACCTCATCTCTTTTGTTGAAAATGTTATCGGTTGAAAACAGTCTGTTCGATAAAATGCATTCGTTCATTAATCTGATCTAATCCATCTTGCCAACTCTGTAATTCTGCATCTTCTTTGGCTTTTAGCTCCATGAGGGTTTCCATTGCTTTTTTTGCTTCTTCCATCTTCCCTTTGATTTCATCAAGAATCTCAGCTACTTGGTTGTAATCATCAATTTTTACAAATAACGTTGGTTGTGTATCCATGTTTCCACCTTTTTATCCATTTCCTTCCCGAAAAAGAATGCCATCAATAACAAGGAACCGTTTTTGGATTTCTCCAAGACTCATTTTCAATGACGCTATAGCTCCTTCCTTAGCTGCGTCAATGTTCTTTATATGACTAATAGTATCACCTGTTTTTGTTAAGAGCATACTTCCTTCTTCAATGCCTTGAAGTACTGATCTAAACTCATTGACATTGATAAACTGTGGGCCTTTTTGTTCTTGTTTATCCTCTTCCCTAGAAAAAACATCTAACGATTCAGATGAGGGACGAGCAACTTTTTTGTGATGTACATCACTTATTTTCTGGAGTGATGGTGGAACTATAGGGATAGGATTCTGGCCCGGAACTGCAGAGGGTACCAGAACATAGGGAACATTTCCTCTCTGAGCTTGGAGAGGAGGATCCGGAACTTGGAGTTGTGGTATCTCATGGTTATCTATCATTTCAGTTTCTTCCATAAATGAGTCTTCAGCATTTTCAGGAAGCGAGAGGGGATCTTGATCGCTTTCTTGAAGTTGTGGATATTCCGGTCCTAGGGCATTTTTTTGTCTTGAAATCTCTTGTTCAGGTGGTTGAAAAGAAGGCTCCTGTCTACGTGGTTGCGTTGGCATTATTCGTGGTTGTGGTTGGTGTTGCGTTTGGTAAGAAGAAGTTCGAACATCTTGGCGTGGGACCACTGAAATCGGTGGAATATCCCCTCGATGAGGAATTGGTTGTTGATCTTGTAGACGTGGTTTAGATATTCTTTTGGGTTCTGGAAGTGGTGGGGGGGTTAAGGGAGATGTCGGTTGAGGTGCTTCTAAGCTGTCTATATCCGGAGTTGGAGGGAGATCTAGATTAAAGCCTGCATCCCCTTCCTCGGTTGCAGAAATTTGTGAAGTACTGGTACTTCCTGATGATTCTTTCCTCTTTTTTAAAAAGTCGATAAACCCCATAGCCTTACCTTAAAAAAAGATAAGGGACATGCACTATTAAAAGTTTTTGGACTACAAGACAATAGTAAATTTACCCTTTTTGGGTAAAGTCACTACATGACCTTCATCTAGCTAGTTGACCACCACAATCTTTAAGAAGGAGGAGAAAGTTTCTTCTTTTTTTAGTATGGAGCAAAAAGCAAAACTGATTCTTGAGGATGGTTCAATCTATCAAGGTATTTCATTTGGATCTTCTGCACTGACATCAGGAGAGGTTGTCTTTAACACCGGTATGGTTGGTTATCCTGAATCCTTAACCGATCCTTCATACAAAGGTCAGATTCTTGTCTTAACATACCCGCTCATTGGAAACTATGGTGTTCCGGGAGAAGAGCAGGACTCCTTTGGCATCCAACGTTTTTTTGAGTCTGAAAGGATCCATATTCAAGGATTGATTGTTGCTGACTATGCCTTTCAGCACAACCACTGGCATGCACAAAAGAGTTTGGGAGAATGGCTAGAGGCTTCACATATTCCAGGACTTACAGGCATTGATACCAGAGCGCTTACCAAAAAATTACGTGAAAAAGGCACGATGTTAGGAGCGATTGTATTTGAGAGCACTAATCAACAGATACATACCAATGTTCAACCAAACAACAGAGTTACCTCAATCTCACCACCGTTTTATGATCCTAATACCGTAGATCTTGTCAAACAAGTGTGTATTGGCGAGAAGAAATTCTACAAAAATGGACAACCAAGTGTTCTTTTGATTGATTGTGGATGTAAGAACCACATTATTCGTTCACTACTTCAGCGAACTATGAGTGTTTATCGTGTTCCTTATGACTATGATTTCTTTGCCGATGCCTCCTTATCTTTTGATGGCATTGTCGTTTCCAACGGCCCCGGAGATCCCAAGATGTGTCATACGACGATTCTCTTGTTGCAAAAAGCTATGATGAAGAACATCCCGATTTTTGGTATCTGCCTGGGTAATCAGCTTCTTGCCTTAGCAGCAGGTGCTGATACCTACAAACTGAAGTATGGTCATCGAGGTCAAAATCAACCTTGTCAAGAGCTTGGTACCCAACGCTGTTACATTACCTCCCAAAATCATGGCTTTGCAGTAGCTGCCTCGACCTTGTCAGAAGACTGGGAACCATGGTTTATTAACACGAATGATGGCACCATTGAAGGTATTCGACATAAAACAAAGCCGTTTCGCAGTGTGCAGTTTCATCCTGAGGGCCATTGCGGGCCAGAAGATACCGGCTTTCTCTTTGATCAATTCCTTCAGGTTATCAAGAATAGAGGTGCGTGGAAATAACTAGAGAAATAACATGGGCATAACAGAAAAACCAAAAACAGCACTGATCTTAGGATCTGGGGCATTGAAGATAGGTGAGGCTGGTGAATTTGACTACTCGGGATCACAATGCTTAAAAGCATTACGAGAAGAAGGGATCTACACTATTTTGATCAACCCTAATATTGCCACTATTCAAACCAGTGAAGGTATGGCAGACAAGATTTATTTTCTACCGGTAACGCCTTATTTTGTTGAACAGATTATACGGAAAGAAAAGCCAGAGAGTATTCTTTTGAGTTTTGGTGGACAAACCGCACTTAATTGTGGAGTCGCTCTCCATAAACAAGGAACCTTACAGAAATACCATGTCCGTGTTCTTGGTACCCCGGTTGAAACGGTGATTGATACTGAAGATCGTGATCGCTTTGTGAAGCGGTTGCATGAAATTTCAGTTAAAACTCCACAGAGTATAGCGGTAACCTCTGTTCACGATGGACTTACTGCAGCAAAAACCATTGGTTATCCAGTAATGACGCGAGTCGCCTATGCATTAGGGGGAAGAGGCAGTGGTATAGCAAAGGATGAACAAACATTACGTGAAGTAGTTACCCAAGCCTTTACCTACACACCTCAGGTACTGATTGAGGAATGGTTGGGTGGATGGAAAGAGATCGAGTATGAAGTGGTTCGTGATGGTGTAGATAACTGCATTACGGTTTGTAATATGGAAAACTTCGATCCGCTAGGGATCCATACTGGAGAGAGTATTGTCGTTGCGCCTTCACAAACCCTTACGAATAGCGAGTATCATAAGCTGCGTGAAATCTCCCTTAAGGTTATCAGACATTTAGGTATTGTCGGAGAATGTAATATCCAATTTGCGTTAGATCCTCGTTCAGAAGATTATCGTATTATCGAAGTCAATGCACGCCTTTCTCGGAGTTCAGCACTGGCCTCAAAAGCAACAGGTTACCCTCTTGCATTTGTTGCTGCAAAATTAGCACTTGGTTATACCTTACCTGAACTCGAAAATTCGGTAACCAGAGTAACGAAAGCATGTTTCGAGCCTGCCTTGGATTATGTTGTTGTGAAGATTCCACGATGGGATTTAAAGAAATTCCGCAACGTTTCGAACAAAATAGGCTCAGAAATGAAGAGTGTTGGCGAAGTCATGGCCATCGGAAGAAAGTTTGAAGAAGCCCTCCAGAAGGCTATTCGTATGCTTCACATAGGGATGTATGGTTTAGTCTGTAATACGGTCAATGTGCGTGAACTTGACATAGATATCCGTGAACCAACAGACGAGAGAATTTTTGCCATTGTGGAAGCATTAAAGAATGGATTTAGTATTGAACGGATTCATGGCTTAAGTGGTATTGATCCCTGGTTCTTGTACAAGATCCAAAATATCATTCATTTAGAACAGGAGCTTGCCGCTACAAGGAAGAATGATATTTCCTCATCTGTTTCTTCTTCGCTTTTCATGAAAGCAAAGCAGCACGGATTTTCAGATAAACAAATCGGTATGATCCTCGATAAAAGAGAACGAGAAGTACGAGAATTGCGAAAGCAGCTCAACATCTTTCCGGTCGTAAAACAGATAGATACCTTAGCTGCTGAATATCCTGCCCAGACCAATTATTTGTATCTTACTTATAATGGTCAGGAAGATGATATTACCTTCCAAGAGACTACTTCTTCAGAGAATGGAACTAAAAACAAAAACGAAACAAAAAATATGAAGAAAAAAAAGAAGATTATAGTCCTTGGATCTGGTTCGTATAAAATTGGTTCAAGTGTTGAATTTGACTGGTGTTGCGTCAGTACGGTTAATGCCTTACGTAAGCGTGGTTTCGAAACCATTATGGTAAACTACAATCCCGAAACCGTCAGTACTGATTATGACATTGTTGACAAGCTGTATTTTGAGGAATTAAGCTTTGAAGCAGTTGCCGATATCTATGATAAGGAACAACCGCTTGGGCTTATTGTTTCTATGGGAGGGCAGATCCCCAATACCTTAGCATTGAAATGTCATGAGGCAGGTATGAACATTTTAGGGACCTCTCCCCTTGACATTGATCGCGCGGAAGATCGTCATAAATTCTCACAGTTGCTTGACTCTTTGAGGATTGATCAGCCCATGTGGAAAGAATTAACTACCTTCGAGGATGCTGCGAAGTTCTCCGAAGAGGTTGGTTACCCTATCCTTGTTCGGCCATCGTATGTCTTAAGTGGTGCTGCCATGAACGTTGCCTTTAATCGCAATGACCTGCAACAGTACCTCTCTGAAGCAACCCATCTTAGTCCAGAATATCCGGTAGTACTTTCAAAGTTTATTACCAATGCCAGGGAAATTGAGCTTGATGGTGTAGCATATCGTGGTGCTATTGTTTTTTCAGTCATTAGCGAACATCTTGAAAATGCAGGTGTCCACAGTGGAGATGCCACGATCATCTTACCTCCACAACGAACCTATATCGAGACCATCCGCCGTATTAAAACTATTGCAAAACAGATCGCTCATGCACTGCACATTACCGGCCCATTCAATATCCAGTTTATTGCCAAGGAAAATGAGATCAAGGTGATTGAATGCAATCTGCGGGCATCACGAAGCTTTCCCTTTGTTTCTAAAGTGCTTCATCTCAACCTTATTGACCTGGCAACAAAAGCAATTCTTGGTGAGAAAAGTGTTCCCTTGACAAGGTCTTCACTTGAGCTCGATTATGTTGGTGTTAAAGCCCCTCAATTTTCCTTTTCTCGATTAAAGGGTGCAGACCCCACATTACATGTTGAAATGGCTTCAACCGGTGAAGTCGCTTGTCTTGGAGATGACCTTCATGAAGCATTCTTGAAGGCCATGATTGCTACGGGTTTTGTCATGCCAAAGAAGAATGTTCTTGTGAGTATTGGCGGTGACAAAACAAGGTACAAATTGATCAGTACCTGCAAACGACTACAAAAGCTTGGGTTTGTCTTGTATGCCACTGAGCATACGCATCAGTTTCTTATGAAAAACGGTGTTGAGGCACGCCGTGTCTATAAGGCCCATGAAACAGGAGAACCGAATATTTTAACACTGTTACGTCAAAAGAAAATAGATCTGGTGGTGTCTATTCCTAATCCAGAAAAACGGCTTGATGATGACCAGAATTATGTTATTCGCCGAGCAACCGTTGATTATTCGGTGCCATTAATCAATAATGTCCAGATCTTCCATCAACTCGTGGAGGCATTGACGTTTAAGAAACTCACGGATTTGAAGATAAAAGCATGGCATGAGTATTTGTAATCGAAATAATCAAAACCCTCAAAGAACTCCTACCAAAAGGCTGCCCAGCTTCCAACAATAGCACCAATACCATCAACGATAAACTGTACACCAACAACAAGGACGATTAAACCCATGATCTTATCAATGACTAACCTTCCTGTTTCTCCGAGATACTTATCCACAAATGGTGCTTTAGAAAGGATAAGATAAGCACAGAGGAACACGGCAATGATTGCCAAAATAATAGCACCTTGTTCTCCCGGTCCTGTTGCTTCTCCCATAAGTACAATTCCCGTTGTCATTGCTCCTGGTCCAGTCATCATAGGGATTGCTAAAGGAATAATAGAGACATCTTCCTTCTCAATAGCCTCTTTCTTTGCTTTTTCTGTATGGAGATGTTCTCGTTTTGCATAGACCATCTTAAAGCCGAGCGTACCTACAATAATACCTCCTGCTATTTTGAAGGCATCAATAGTAATGCTGAAAAACTCAAGAATCGAGCTTCCGGCAATAGCAAAAGCCATAAGCACGACGGCACCGGTAATACAGGCTTTTTTGACCATGTGAAGCCTTTTTTCCTTTGAGTCTCCCCGTGTAATCGTCAAAAATACCGAGGCTGTGCTAAAAGGGCTTACTATCGTGAAAAGTGCAGAAAATGCCGCAAGAAAAATTATGAGATAATTGTTCATGGCATGATCTTGGAAGAACTGGTATAAATAGTTTGTGGGCGTCTGCTTCTGTGATGGTTATGTCCCTTTGAACCATCTATTTTATATAGTTTAATGCCTTTGTCCGTTATAGGGGAATTTGCTTTAATCTTTGGTAGTATAGATATTTAAAACCGAGGTGAGAACTATGGCTGCAGAAGGAGTTATACTTGCACTTTTAAGCATTATTGCAGGTGCATTAATTTTGTTTGTCCCTGGATTGCTACGCTTCCTTATCGGTGGCTACCTCATGGTATCGGGTCTTATCATGCTCTTTTTAGCGCTACCATAGGTTCCTTGAACTCTAACACCGAGTATGGGACAGTGAAAGCAGAACCTTTATAAATAGGGTGTACTTTCCACGTATTAGACGGCCATAGGGGTCTGGCTCTACCCGTTCCCATTCCGAACACGGCAGTCAAGCAGGCCTCCGTTCCATGTGGTACTGTACTTACGTACGGGAAACATGGGAAGCTGTCACCTTTTTTCTCTTAAATATTCGATGTTTGTATTTTCGATGTTTGTAAAAGATATCTTTCAAGCAAAAACTTGATGCAAAACATTTATTAAGAGTGACTGCCTGATAAATATAATAGAAAACCTACATTTTTAATATTATTTGTTAGGTTTTCTAGTATATAATAGAGGAAAAACATAGTAAATACTATTGTCCTCTATTATAGTTTGCCTTGAAAATGGGGATCTGGATGAGGTGAGACTATGGTTCCTTCAGATGCGGTTGATCAAAAAAAAGCAATGAGCGAAGAAAAGGTAGAACTTGTTGGTTTTCATGATCTTGAACCTGCTGAGTTTGATCTGCTCACGAAAAGATCGATTACCCATACTAAAAAACTGGTGAAACATTGTAACACGCTCGAGCAAGTAGTCATTACTAAGAAAAATGTCCATGAACGGGAAAAATCGCAGATCTATGAACTACACTTTCGTATCCTTAACAGAGGAAAGGTTTCTAGCGTCGTAGTTACAGAACGTAATTTGTTTCTAGCCTTAGACGAAGGATTCAAGAAAGTCCAGCATTTACTTAAAGCGTGAGAGAAAAAAGCGCCCCGGACCAGACTCGAACTGGTGACCTTGCGGTTTCTTTCCTTTACGAGGATAACAGCCGCACGCTCTACCAACTAAGCTACCGGGGCATACGGTTGGAGAATTCCAAGATCGTTTATAAGCTTTTCTGTGCTAAAAATAACTTTTGTTCCCATTCGTTACAGACGAGTTCTGTCTTTTTTGGGGCCATCCCTACATATCGTTCTGGATGTTCTAAAAGTAACTTTTGCTCTTTGGTAAACTTTTTCACGTAGGGTTGTAATGAAGGATCTGCTCTCACCAAAACCATTAGAGACTTGCCTGTCTTTTGGGCTTTGAGTGTTAATTCTCGTACAACTTCATGAGCATCTGGATGGTCATGGGCTGCTAAGAGAAGATACAATGGCTCTGCAATAACCATTTGTTTATGCATACTCAGATTTCGTTCCATAGCTGTGATATCAACAACAAGACGGTTCATAAGACCATGCATACGATTGACAGATTCCACAAAACCAGCAATCATTTCAGGATAGAAGCGTGATGATGCACTGTTGCTTAAGTCACGTTGGTGCTCGCTGATCTGATCTAAATAACAGGTCATCATCCGTGGCATAAAGGTTTTATACATACTTTTAATGTTCTCGAAGTTCCATGGATTTCGCTTATGTGGCATGGTACTACTACCGACCTGTTTGCTGTCAAACTTTTCCGCAACCTCGGCAATTTCACTCCGTTGTAAATGACGCATATCATCTGCCAGATTTGCAAGAACACCAAATGCAGCAATAATGCCATGCATCAGTTCCATGACATACTCTGGTTCGACAATCTGTGTCGCGCACGAACCGGGTTTGAGATCAAGCTCAGCTAAAACTTCCTTTTCAAATGCTAATGGATCACTAAAAAATAATGATTGTGCGTTATATGCGCCAACTGCACCTGCCATCTTTCCCCGGAGATTTTTACTTGCTTCCCGTAATTTCAGAATACTGTTCCCGAAACGAGCGACATATTCCGAAAGTGCGAATCCAAAGGTAATGGGTACGGCATGCTGTCCATGAGTTCTTCCAATTTGCAAGGTATTTTTTTCCCGCCGTGCAATATCGATCAATGTTTTTTCAAGCTCTCCAAGGTCAGGAATGACTACTTTTTGGACAACATCACGATAGCGTAAGGCATTTGCAGTGTCAAAGATATCAAAGGACGTGGCAGTGAAATGCACATAGGGCTTTGCTGCAGCAGAAACCTTGTTCCTTAGACAATTTGCCAATGCTCTGGTATAGTGATGGATTTTTGCGTCTTCTGCATAGACCTCTTTTGCCGTAACCTGATGTGCTGCTTGCTCTACTTCACGAGCAATCTGTTGACTACAAATTCTTTGTTTTGCCAGTGCTTTAGTAATCGCTACCTCTACCTTTAGTTGGTAGTGCACAAAGGCTTCCTCAGAAAGATACGGATGTAATTTATCGTACAATTTTTTATTAGGTAAGTAATAACGGAAATCAAGTGGGCTAATAGCATCATAAGGATTGAGCTCTTCAACCATAGAATAGCAAAACAATCACTGCTTTTTAAACATTGTGCTTTTCTGGCACTATAATGACAAAAGATTTACTTCACTTTTCGTAACAAAGTTTAAATACATTCAAGCTTTTTAGTGAGCTATGCCTGTCCTTCATTTTTTCCCCTACACGATCACGTATAAGGTAGTTGATAACAAGCCGCTGATCTATCTCTTTGGTAAAACTGATACTGGGAAGCAGATCTGTTGCGTTGATCCCAACTTTCAACCATATTTCTATGTCATTCCAAAAGATGAGAAAAAAAGCGAACTTCTTCAAAAAAAGATTGCATCACTAACCGTAGACAAGCATGGAAAAAGTGTTACGCCTGCACAGGTTACGTCTATACAAAGGAACTATCAAGGAATAAAACAGAAAGTTTTTCAGGTTATTACTCATATTCCCTCTGATGTTCCACCCTTACGAGAGGCTATTGCTGCCTTACCGGGTACTTCAGTTCATGAAGCGGATATCCTTTTTACCCGACGATACTGTATTGATAAGGGGATCATTCCTCTTACTGAGGTAGAAGTTCATGTTGAGCCACGGGAAGAAAAAGCAAAGGTACCGGTGTTTACGCTGAGCTCATTAAAACCTAAAGGAGAATCAGTTACCGAATCAAAGGTCCTTGCTTTTGATATCGAAACCTATTGGCCAAAGGGAACAGGATATGATCCCAAGAAGAATCCTATCTTGACCATCGCTCTTTATGGCAACAATTTCCAAAAAGTCTTATGCTGGAAACAGTTTAGAACCAAGCATTCCTTTATCGAATTTGTGAAGGATGAAGCAGAGCTCCTCAAACGATTTATCGCTCTCATTGAAGAATTTCAGCCAGATCTCCTTTGTGGCTATTATTCTGAGGGCTTTGATTTTCCTTATATCTTACAGCGTGCTGAAAAACACAAAATTCCTCTGACACTTGGTTTGGATTACTCTACTCCATCTCTTGATAAAACCAGAGAAACTGTTCAAGTAACGGGTATTGTTCATCTTGATATCCTTACCTTTATCCGTAATGTTTTGCGTACAACACTTGAGACTGATAGCTATGATCTCAACGCTGTTGCAGCAGAATTGCTCGGCGATAAAAAAAAAGAAGTTGATATTGGGGGATTTGCGGAAATTTGGGATAAGGGATCTTCCCAGATTGAAGCATATTGTGAATACAACCTTCATGATGCACAGCTAACCTACCGTTTAGCCCAAGAATTAATGCCATCAATGGTTGAATTTGTTAAAATTATTGGCCAACCGATGGATGATGTGACAAGAATGTCCTTTAGCCAACTTGTCGAGTGGTATGTTCTTCGTCAAGCATTTGTGTTTCAGGAAATTGCGTATAACAAGCCAGAGCATGATCTTGTCAAGGAACGCATGAAAAAAACATTTCAAGGAGCTTTTGTCCTCGAACCAAAACCAGGATTACATAATGACCTTGTGGTTTTTGATTTCAGGAGTTTGTATCCAACCATTATCGCTTCACACAATATTTCCCCAGAAACATTTTGTTGTGCATGCTGTAAAGAAACTGCAAAACCCGTTCCTCTCTCTGATGAGCATTACTGGTTTTGTAAAAAACGTAAGGGATTTCTTTCGACGGTTATTGAGGATATTATTATGAGAAGATCACATATTAAGGAACTAATGAAAAAAACAAAGGATGAGCAAGGGAAAAAATTCCTTGAGGCCCGTTCGCAGGGGCTTAAGCTTTTGGCAAATTCATTCTATGGTTATTTTGGTTTTTATGCATCACGGTGGTATAGCTTGGAATGTTCTCGTTGTATTGCTGCGTATGGAAGGCATTATATCCACCAGGTCATTGAAACAGCAACAAAAAATGGATTTCAAACCATTTATTCAGATACCGATAGTATTTTTCTCACACTCTCTGGTAAAAAACTCAAGGACGCTTTGGTATTCCAAGATGCTGTTAATAAGGACCTTCCTGGGATTATGGAACTTGACCTTGAAGGACATTATCCTGCAGGAATTTTTGTTTCCCTAAAGATGGGAGATGCCGGAGCAAAGAAAAAATATGCATTGCTTCGCGAAGACAATACTATTAAAATCAGGGGCTTTGAACTAGTAAGAAGAAACTGGAGCCCTATCGCAAAGGAAGTACAAGAGAAGGTTATTGCTATTATTCTCAAGGAAAAAAGTACAGAGAAAGCACTGAAGTATGTCCAAGGTATTATTCATGATCTTCAGAAAAAAGCAATTCCTCTCGAGAAGGTGATTATGCGAACCCAGATTCAAAAACCACTTCATACGTATGATCAAATTGGCCCACATGTTGCTGCTGCACGACGAATGGAAGAACAGGGAATGCCCGTTACTCCCGGATCTATGATTCAGTATGTGATTATAAAAGGAACAGAAAAAATCCGTGATCGAGCACGGTTACCTCATGAAGCAAAAGCAAAAGATTATGATGCAGAATACTATATCAATAACCAAATTATGCCTTCAGTAGAACGGATATTTGAAGCACTTGGCTATGAAAAAGATCAACTTACCCAAAAAACCAAACAAAAAAAGCTTGATGTTTTTTTTGCGCCATAAATTCATAACGGTGATGAACCATGAAAGACAGCTTGACAGACTTTACTGAAAAACTCCGTAAGACTTCAGTAGTCAAAGAATGTCCACGCTGTGGAAATCTGACACTGATGTATGCGGGGAAGAAAATCATCTGTACACATTGTGGTTTTGAAGAGGATTTACCAGAGTTCTCCTGATTCTTTTCTTACTATTCTATCCACTAGGCGTACATATTTCTAATAACATCAGCTTTGGTAATCAGTCCTTCAAGCTTTCCTCCGTCTGCCACCAGGATAAGGGGATAGTATTTCAAGAGACTTACCACGATATGAATAGGTGATCTCTTTCCAATAATCGGAGGAGCTTCTCCCATGACTTCTTGGATAGGTACCTCTCCTTTTCCCTCCACAAATGCACTTAAGATGGATGCTTCTGAGATAAGACCAACCACTTTTTGCTCGTCAATAACCGGTAATTGTGAAATCTCATATTTTTTCATTTTCTGAATGGTCTCTTTGAGACTATCGTGTGGATGAACAAGAATAATCTTCTTTTGCATGACCTCCTCTGCTGCCAATTCATGGTGCTTCTGGAGCTCCTCAATCGCTTTGAATATTTGTTGTACTTTACTGTACGTGGGATCAATACTCTTTGCTTCTATTTTTGCAATGAGTGATTGACTTACCCCGGCAAGCTTTGCAAAAGAAGCTTGGGTTAGGCCATATTTCTTTCGTAACTCTTTAACCTCTTCAAGTTCATACTGCATACCCCTACCAAAGAAGCGCTTCTATATAAATCTTGTACATAAGTTTTTAATAGTTTATTACCTTATCTCGGTAGGTGAATCTGAATCGGAAAACCGAATATTTGAAAACCAAGAAAGCAGCACTGTTGCGTTATTGGAAGGACCATCATATTATTACCGATGAGCATGTGTTAGACGCGTTTCAAAAAGTTCGACGTGAGCTTTTTGTCTTACCCGAACATAAGGATCGTTCGTATGAAGATTATCCCTTACCCATTGGGCAGGACCAAACCATCTCACAACCAACCACGGTCATGATGATGACCCAGGCATTAGAAGTAAAAAAAGGCCAGAAGATTCTTGAGATTGGTGCAGGATCAGGCTATCAGGCTGCACTCTTGAGTGCTTTGGTCGGTAACGCTGGAATGATTTACACGATTGAGCGCATTCCTTATTTAGTTTCTTTTGCCAAAGCGAATTTAGAAAAAGCTGGTATCAAGAATGTAAAGGTTATTGAGGGCGATGGAACATTGGGATATAGGCAAGAACAGCCCTATGACCGTGTTATGGTCACTGCAGCAGCGCCCCACGTGCCTCAGCCACTCACGGAGCAGTTAGCACAAAAAGGCATATTACTTATTCCCGTCGGCGGCCTCTTTCACCAGGTACTCTTAAAGATTACCAAGCAAAAAAACAGGTATCACGAAAAGACATTAGGAGATTTTTCTTTTGTTCCCCTGAAAGGTGCCTATGGCTATTAGAAACATTTATATGCATAGTCTATTTATATAAGAAAAGACAGTTATGTATGTTCGTATAACCGTTTATAGAGTCAGGAGGTGGTTACATGACCCAAAAACGTGCAAATGTTATTCCTTATGCTCCGATGGGAAGGATTTTACAGAACGCAGGTGCTAAACGAGTAAGCCAAGCATCACTTGAGGTCTTTGCGAGTATTGTTACTGATATTGCCGAAGATATTGGAAAACGTGCCTGGGAGATTGCAAAGCATTCTGGACGAAAAACAATTCATGAAGAAGATATTCGACTAGCTGCAAAGAAATAAAATGTTGTTCTTCATCTTTGTTTTTTACTCCTTACGAGTTATGCTAAAGTTATAAATAACCCTCGGATTTCATGGTAGTATGCCTCAGGAATTGCTCGTTAACCATATCTATCTCAAATCTATTCTCATTCTCTTAGTGTTTGTTATTATCTCTAAATTACTCATCCTGTTCTCAGAACATATTCTTTTGCGTCTTGCAAAGAAAACACAAACATCACTCGATGATCTCATCATCAAACATACTGATCGACCTATCTCATTGCTCCTGATAGTGGTTGGATTGCGGTTATCTATTGTTGATCTTCCTATTACCCAGCCGTGGGAAAGCATTGTTATTAAGAGCATTTATTTTCTCATCGTGTTTATTTCTATCTACATTACCCACATTGTTGTGACGATCTTTATTGATCATTGGGGAGAGCAGTGGGCAAAGCGGACAAAATCTGCTGTTGACGAACAAGTTATTAAATTGCTTCATCGTGCATCAACCGTACTTTTTTTCCTTATTGGTGTCATGATCATTCTGGATCTCTGGGGAATTGAGATAGGTCCACTTTTGGCAAGTTTAGGTATTGCGGGTATTGCTGTTGCCTTTGCAATGCAAAATACGCTTGGAAACATCTTCGGTGGAATCTCCATGATCATGGATAGGTCCATTAAAGTTGGTGATGTTGTCGAACTTGATGGTAAAATTAGTGGAAAGGTACTTGATGTAGGAATGCGAAGTACAAAAATCCAGACATGGAATAATGAAGTAGTTATCATTCCGAATGGAAAACTCTCTGAAGCAACTATTCAAAATAATGCCTTACCTGATTTATCAGCCCGAACAATGCTTGATTTTTCCGTAGCGTATGGTTCAGATCCAGAAAAGGTTAAGAAAATTGTCCTGCAGGAGATTAAAAAAATCCAAGGACTGGATGAAACGCAGGAAAACATGGTACGGTTCAGAAGTCTGGGGGAGTCAGGACTTAACTTCCGTGTCTATATATGGATGCAATCCTATAATGAACGATTTCGAGCAATTGATGAAGCAAACACCTTAATCTACAAGGCACTTCGTAAACAAGGTATTGGAATTCCTTTCCCGCAATTGGACGTTCATCTCAAGAAAAAATAGAAATACGAAACATATTTAAAAGCGAGTGTTCTTCCTCTCACTATGAACCCACATATGAATCCAAAGAAAGGTACGCAGACAGAGCAGGAACGCATTGAGGAAGAGATCCGAAGGGTTAAATTGCCTCGAGATAACCAAAGTCTTGGCATTCTTGAACAACGTCTCGGAGGATCTCGTAATAGAGTTCGTTGCCTTGATGGAAAAATACGGGTTTGTCGTATTCCAGGAAGACTGAAACGAAAATTATGGGTTAGAGAAGGAGATCTTGTTCTTGTTGAACCGTGGGAATTCAGTGGCGAAGAAAAAGGAGACGTTATCTTTAAGTATCGTTCATCCCAGATAGACTTTTTGCGCAAAAAAGGGTACCTTAAGAAACTCGAGGAATTTGAAGAGTTTTAGTGTTCGTTCTTTTACAGTAATAGAGCGTTATTATAGAAAATCCACTACTCCAATTGCGGTTTTAAATTTTTACTTTTTGTTTTGAAAGCGCTTTAATATCTCATAGGATTTAATTGCATCAATATCTTTCACATAGATTAAAAGTTCTGGAGTGGCAGTTAACATTTCTACGAGAGAGATATCATGTAATGCAAGTTCTGTGGTTATTGAAGCAACAATACCTTTCTGGTTAGAATAATCACTTGAAAAAATCAGGCTAAGCTCTGAAATTCCAACATAGCGATTATTTAATACAAATCTATCAAAAAAGGTTTTCAATTCTTTCTCTTTCTTTTCGTCAATAAAAACCTTAATGCAAGAAGAGCCTACCACTACTTTAAAAGTGTCACCTTTGTCATAATTAATATGTGAGATAAGATTCTGTAATTTTTGCAGTAACTCCTTATCTTTTTCAAAGTCAAGAATGAGAATATGGTCTTTTACACCCATCCTCATATCAGCAAGAAGACTTTTCTTAGTCAACCTTTTTTGCTGGAACGGGAATCTTCGAAGCATTGCAATTACTGCTTCAAGTTGAGATTTTTTTGCTATTCCTGTGTCTATAAGATAACGTGCCAGTGATCTTCGATTAATAAGTCCTTCCTGATAGCACTTTTCTATCTCTGGCCTTTCAGCGATAAATAGCCTAAAATTTTGTTCTATTTGTGACATCTTTATAAGAAAAATGTCTTTTTTTTATAAATCTTCCGATTTATGACATAATATTTATATACCATTGAGCGTTTCAATAACGTATGTCAATGAAAACCAGATTCAAACAGAATTGGCGTTGGAACTAGTTCTCGATAGTTGTTTTACTCTTATTCAGGCAAGTGCCTGATACATCAATACTACCATTCATTATGGAGGTTGAAAATGATAATTGTATTAAAAAAAGATACTCAGAAAAAGCAGATCGATTACATCATGAAAAAAATTTCAGAGTTAGGGCTTAAACCCCTCTACTTACCAGGGACAGAGAAAACAGTAATAGGGGCCATTGGAGATGAGAGAGTACTGAGAAGCTTGAATCTAGAGTCATTACCCTCTGTTGAAAAAGTAGTTCCCATATTGAAGCCATATAAGGCAGTTAGCAGGGAGTTTAAAGCAGAAGATACAGTCATTGAAGTAGAAGGCGAAAAGATTGGGAGTAAAGATTTTACTATGGTTGTTGGTCCATGCGCAATAGAGTCAAAGCAGCAGTTGCTTGAAATAGCTTTAAAATTAAAAAAACTTGGTGTAAAATTTCTGCGTGGGGGAGCATACAAACCAAGGACATCTCCTTATTCATTTACCGGCCTTGAAGAAAAAGGGCTTAAAATTTTGAAAGAAGTTAAAGAAAAGACAGGACTTATTACGGTTACCGAGTTAATGGATACTCGGGATTTCAAACTTGTTTCTGAACACACTGATATAATTCAAATAGGTTCTAGAAATATGCAAAATTTCAAACTACTCAAGGAAGTGGGACAAAGCAAAAAGCCCGTTATTCTAAAGAGAGGATTTGCAGCAACTATTGAAGAATTCCTCTTGGCAGCAGAATATATAGTGTCAGAAGGTAATCCAAATGTTATTCTCTGCGAACGCGGAATCAGAACTTTTGAAACCGCCACGAGAAATACTTTTGATATCAATGCGATACCTCTCTTAAAAGAGTTAACACATCTTCCAATAATTGGAGATCCTTCTCACGGTTGCGGTAAAAGAAGTCTTATCATTCCGCTTACTAAGGCAATTGTAGCAGCAGGTGCAGATGGAGCGATTATAGAAGCTCATACAAGCCCAGAAAAGGCATTATCTGATGGAGATCAACAACTAAATATCGAAGAATTTAGCAAACTTATGAATGAAGTCCAGCCATTAATAGAACTCACCAGGTGAATAAAATGATGACAAAAATAACAAAAGGGCAATTGACCCCTATTATCGAGACCGTTGACAAACCTGATGATTTGATTCAGTACTTTAAGGCCCTCAGGAGGAGAAACAAAAATACGTTACTTTTTGAATCAAAAGAAGCGATTCCCACCTATGGAGATTTCTCAATAGGAACTAATGATCCTTGTCTAAAGATAAGCGGTAAGGTTGAAACCTTTGAAATCGAAGCGCTCAATGAATTTGGTGAATTCTTATTAAAAGACATCGAAAGTATGCTACATTTTTGTGATAAGATAGAATTCAAAGATAAAAAGATAGTTGGCAAGCTTTCAATAAAGAGCAAACAATCTTCAGGTGATGAATTAGAGAGATTAAAAAAGAAGAATCATACTGACATTCTCAGAGCATTAGCTTTTGCTTATCCTCCGACAAGCATTCCGGATTACCCCTATTGTGGACTATTTGGAGTTTTTTCTTATGATTTCATTGACCAATTTGAAGAGCTTCCAAAGAATAAAAATGACCCTTTAGATGTTCCCGATTACATTTTTTATTATGTTGACAATTTGTTCATCATTGATAATCGTACGAATAAGATGCACATTATAGCGAATGCTATAGGAATTAATGGAAAAGATGAAGAATACATACATGAAAGATGTCTAAACAAAATTCAAGAATATATGCATGCGCTGGCTGAGCAAAAAAACCAAAACAATCCTGAAACTACTAAAATAAATTCTCTATCTACAGATACCTCCAAGCAGGATTATATCAAGATTGTTAAAAAAATGAAAAGGCATATCCTCAATGGAGATGTTTTCCAAGTAGTTCCATCAAGAACAATTATTGTTCAAGGCAAATTCAACTCTTTACAGGTTTATGAGCGATTAAGATCAATCAATCCTTCCCCATACATGTTCTTTATTGATTTTGGAGATCATCAGTTAGTAGGTTCTTCACCAGAATTAGCTATCCGTGTAAAGGGAAGAGATGAGAAAAAAATTGAGATAAGACCAATTGCTGGCACTAAGCCAAGGGGGTTTAAGAATAATGTTATTGACAGTGATTTGGATAGTAGGTACGAAGTTGAACTAAAAACAGATAAAAAAGAGTTGGCTGAGCACATGATGCTCGTTGATCTTGCAAGGAATGATATAGCAAAAATTTCTGTGTCTGGAACGAGAGTTGTTGATCAACCACTAATAATAGAAAAATATTCACATGTGCAACACTTAGTATCTAATGTCTCAGGCGTTTTAAAAAAAGAGTTTGATGCGCTTCATGCGTACTTGGCAACTATGAACATGGGGACTGTTTGTGGAGCCCCAAAAGTTGAAGCTATGAAGATTCTAAGAAAAAATGAGAAATCAAAGAGAGGTTACTATGGGGGGGCTGTGGCTTATATTAGTCCAAATGGAGATTTTGATTCTGGGTTGGTGATACGCTCTCTTGTTGTTAAAAAAGATTCCGCGTACATCAGGGTAGGTGCTGGGATAGTCTATGATTCAATTCCAGAAAAGGAATTTCAGGAAACAGAACAAAAAGCAAGTGCATGTTTGAAAGTAATTTCAGGTGAAAGAAAATGAAATCTGATCTAAAAGTTTTAGTGATAGATAATTTTGACTCTTTCACTTATAATCTTGTAGATGAATTTGCTAAGCGGAAGTGCCAAGTTCGGATTTATAGGAATAACATCCCGCTAGATGTAATGAAAAAAATAGTTGAAGAATATGATCCGCACTTAATTGTTCTTAGCCCTGGCCCAGGAAATCCAAAACAAGCTGGCATTTGTGTTCCATTAATACAAGAATTTATGGGCAAGATTCCAATGTTAGGAGTATGTTTAGGCCACCAGGCTATCATTGAAGCTTTGGGGGGAGAAGTAGATAAAGCTCCTGAAGTAGTGCATGGAAAAACATCTTTGGTTTATCATAATTCAGAGGGGCTATTTAATAATGTACCGAACCCGTTTATAGTAGCAAGATATCATTCTCTTTGTGCTGTAAAGACTCCAAAATCGCTTGAAATAATTGCTCAGACACGAGGCGGAATTGTCATGGCTATTAGAAGCAAAAATAAGGAAGTATTTCTTGAAGGGCTTCAGTTCCATCCCGAAAGTGTAATGACAACACATGGCGGAAAAATAATTGAAAATCTTATTGAAAATATTATTAAGAAGATCAAGGTGAACTGAAATGCAGCAAATTATAGAAAAACTGGTAAACTTTGATTCGTTAGCTGAAATTGAAGCAGAAACTGCCATGAATTTAATAATGGAGGGTAAAGTAACAGATGCTCAGCTAGGTAGTTTTCTCACTGCTTTAAGAATGAAGGGCGAAACGTCTCAGGAGATTACAGGATTCGTGAACGTTATGATAAATAAAGCTACCAATATACACCTACAAGGTAAAATCCTCTTAGATACCTGTGGCACAGGAGGGGATAATAGCAATACCTTCAACATTTCAACTGCAACTGCATTCGTTGTTGCAGGAGCAGGCATATCTATAGTAAAGCATGGAAACCGCTCTGTTTCAAGCAAATGTGGCAGTGCTGATGTTTTGGAAGCTTTAGGTGTAAATCTTGCTATTACTCCAAAGGATGTGGAAAAGTGCATTGATAACATAGGGATTGGCTTTCTTTTTGCTCCTTTATTTCACCAAGCTATGAAAAACATCGCTAGCCCAAGAAAAGAGATAGGTATCAGAACCGTCTTCAATATTTTAGGACCATTGATAAATCCTGCTGGGGCAACACATCAAATGGTTGGTGTTTATGATGAAAAACTTACAGAAACTTTAGCAGAAGTTCTTAAAAAAAGAGGAATAAAACGTGCCATGGTTGTCCACGGCAATGGTCTTGATGAAATAACAATCTGCGGAAAAACTAAGATCACTGAACTTAATAAAGGGGAAATAATCTCATATTATATTTCTCCTGGTGATTTTGAAATTTCTGAAACACGTTTAAAAAAAATTGAAGGAGGAACTCCAAAGGAAAATGCAAAAATCATTTTAGATATTCTCAATGGCAAGAAAGGACAACAAAGAGATGTCGTACTCCTTAATTCAGCTGCTGCGCTTTATATCTGTGGCAAGTCACATTCCATTAAAGAGGGGATAGCTATTGCTGAAGATTCCATAGATTCAGGCAAGGCACTACACAAACTCAGATCGTTGATAGAAGAAACAAATAATCGTGGTTAATCATGGTGATTTGTGTGAAGAAAATTAATATTCTTAATGAAATCTTGGAACATAAGAGAAAAGAAGTGCAAGCCAGAAAGAAAGAGACTTCATTAGACACGATTAAAAATAAACTTTCATCTGAAATATTTCACATGAGAAATTTTAAAAAAGCACTTAAGAAGAATGGAAGAATATCAATAATTGCAGAGATAAAAAAATCGTCACCTTCAATAGGAATTATAAAAGCTAACTTTGATCATATCCTCATCGCTAAAGAATATGATAAAGCTAACGTTGATGCAATATCTGTTTTAACAGACAGACGCTTCTTTAAGGGAAGTCTTGATTTTATCAGAGAAGTTAAGGAAGTCACCAATGTTCCCCTCCTAAGAAAAGATTTCATCATTGATAGTTATCAGATATACGAGTCGAAGCTATACAAAGCTGATGCTATCTTGCTAATCGCCACTGTTCTAACTCTTCGAGAACTTAAGGATTATTTACGAATTGCAAAAGAGCTTACCATGCAATGTCTCGTTGAATGTCATAACAAAGAAGAAATCAATAAAGCAATATCATCAGGGGCAGAGATTATAGGAATCAACAATAGAAATTTAGCAACGTTTTCAGTTGATGTAGGGAGATTTTCAAAATTGAGAAAATTAATACCTAAAAATGTAGTCGTGGTGAGTGAATCTGGAATAAAATCTTCTCATGATGCTGCTAAAATAAAAGCTGATGGAGCTGATGCCATACTTGTCGGTACAAGCATAATACAATCCAACAATATCGCAAAGAAAGTTGAAGAACTTAGGGTTTGATAAAATGACAATGATAAAAATATGTGGGATTAAAAGTATTAAGGATGCATATATATGCGGGAGGTTAGGAGTAGAGTTTCTAGGAATCAACTTCTGTCCTCAATCTCCTCGATTTGTTGGTATACAGAAAGCAGAGACTATAGTGAATGAGACAAAAGAAAAGTTTCCAAGAATCAAAATTATTGGTGTTTTTCAGAATGAGCAAGAAAAAGAACTTATTCACATTAGCAAAAAAACAGGCATTGATATTATCCAGCTACATGGCGATGAAGGGAAATCATATCAGTTCAATATAAAAAAGAAAACAGGAAAAGAGTTGATAAAAGTAATTAGATTAAAAGATGAGTCCTCTTTCAAAGATCACAATGGTGTTCCTGCCAATTATATCCTATTCGATAGTTTTCATCCAGAAAAATATGGAGGAACCGGAATTACACTTGATAAACATCTTGCCATTAAAGCTATGAAGACGTTTAAAAGAAAAATGATTATACTTGCAGGTGGAATAAACCAATCAAATGTTAAAGAATTTTTAGAATTACGTCCTTTCGGAGTAGACATTAACTCGGGTGTGGAAATAAGTATAGGGAAAAAAGACAAAAACAAAATAAGGAATATAGTTAGCATCATAAATGGTGAATTGAAATGATAGAAAAAGGTTATTATGGAAACTACGGGGGAATTTTTGTCTCTGAATTGCTTGTACCAGCATTACAGGAGTTAGAGGAAGCTTTTCTTAAATATAAAAACGATGAAAAATTTACTGACGAGCTTAATTTCCTTCTTAAGAATTATGCAGGAAGGCCAACACCATTAACCTTTTGTAAGCGATTGAGCAAGCAATCTGGAGGAAAAATCTATCTCAAAAGAGAAGATCTTCTTCACACAGGAGCCCATAAGATAAACAATGCCCTTGGACAAGCACTTCTTGCAAAATATATGGGCAAAAAGAGAATCATTGCTGAAACCGGCGCAGGACAACATGGAGTTGCTACAGCAGTTGCTGCTGCAAAATTAGGATTAAAGTGTGAAGTTTATATGGGCACTAAAGATATGGAGCGACAGAAGTTGAATGTGTTTAGGATGAAATTATGTGGAGCAGAGGTTATTCCTGTTGACACTGGGTCAAAAACACTAAAAGATGCCATTAACGAAGCACTTAGAGATTTCACTGCAAACAGCCCTACAACACATTATCTGTTAGGAAGTGCTCTTGGCCCACACCCATATCCAACTATTGTCTCTCACTTTCAGTCGATAATAGGGGAGGAAACCAAAAAACAAATATTGGAATTTGAGAAAAAATTGCCCTCGGCTATTATTGCTTGTGTTGGTGGTGGAAGCAATGCAATTGGTATATTTCAAGCATTTATCAATGATGAAAAAGTTAAGTTGATAGGAGTAGAAGCAGGAGGCTTAGGAATTGAAAGTGGAAAACATGCAGCTAGATTCTCAGATGCGAAAAAAGGAAGGGTTGGTATTTTACACGGGACAAAATCTTATGTTCTTCAGGATAAATATGGTCAAATCGAGAATACTCATTCGATATCAGCGGGATTGGATTATCCTGCGGTTGGCCCTCAACACGCCTATCTTAGAGAAATAAAAAGAGCAACATATACATCAGTAACCGATGAGGAAGCCCTAGAAGCAGTAGATTTGCTTTGCAAAGAAGAGGGAATCTTACCTGCATTGGAATCTGCGCATGCTATAGCTTTTCTTAAAAAATACCCCTGTCATAATAAAATAATTGTCATCAATCTTTCAGGAAGGGGCGATAAAGATGTCACCCAAATAATGAGAAATAGAAATAGAGTGAATGATCATGCAAAAAACTGATAATATTGGAATAAAATCTGGTAAGGCATTCATACCGTTTACTGTTCTGGGCTATCCTGATGAAGAAACCACTATAGAAATAATAAGGACAATGGCAGAAAACGGTTCAGACATGCTTGAATTAGGATTCCCCTTTTCTGATCCTATTGCAGATGGCCCAATATTACAAGAGGCAAATACAAAAGCAGTAAAAAAAGGGGTTACTACAGATACTTGTTTTGGCATACTGAATGAAATAAGGAGTTTCACAAAGTTACCCATTGGCCTCCTGCTTTATTATAATCTTGTTTATCAATATGGAATAAGAATATTCTATAAAACATGCAGTGATCTCAGAGTTAATACTATTTTAATAGCAGATGTGCCACTTGAAGAATCTGATGACATTATCAAAGCTGCTGAAAGTTATGGAATTAAAACCGTGTTCATTGTTTCAGAGCTTACTGATGATGAGAGGCTTAAGCAGATAAAAACCAAGACTACAGGATTCATCTATATTGTTTCTAAAATTGGGGTTACTGGTAAAAAAATGGGTATTCCTGATGTTACCAGAGAAGTTCTACAGAAATTAAAGAAATGTACTGATTTGCCTCTTTTTGTAGGTTTTGGAATAAGTAATCCTGAAGATGTCCGTAAGGTCTGCGAAACTGGAGCAGATGGTGCTCTATGCGGATCTGCCATTATTGAACTAATAAATGAAAATATTAACAACAAACAATTGATGATTTCAAACCTAGGAGATTTCATTAAAGAAATGAAAAGGGCTACAGAAAATGAAAAATAAAGTTATTTCCTATAGTTATTTCTTGTTATTTCTTTTTTCGATATAACCTTAATCACTCAACCGTGTTACTTTATAGACTTTATCTCTTGCCCTAACTAATGATGCGGTTTTCAGTCCAATATGTTCTCCTTTTTGGGCTGCTTTTGTTGGAGCATTATTGATCTGGATTGACTCTACGTTTTGTTCGACAACCCCTGTTGTGTCTCCAATAATGAGAAGAGAATCTCCAATTGCCAGTGTTCCACTTTCTAAAAGAATATCAGCTACTTGTTTTTGTTTATAATAGTTGCATACCTTTCCGATGTATTCTTTTTTTGTTGTCGCCTTACTTCCATAGCTATTGGTAAAGGCATTTATGGGAACTCCCATATAGAACCCATTTGAGAATTCGCGATGATATACTGTTTTTACTTTTGTTAATAACTTGTTAACCAATCGTGGTGTAAATTTCCCCAGAGCATAGGCATCAATGGCTTCCCGATAACACGAAACAACGGTTTTGACATATTCAGGACTTCTTCCTCTGCCTTCAATTTTAAAGACATCTATCTGAGCGGCAATCAGTTTATCAAGAAAGGGTAAGGTACAAAGATCTTTTGCACTCATCACATAATGGTTTTCCAGTTGTAACTCTTTTTTTGTTTCCTGATCAGTAATCAGGCAGGCATCATAGGATCGTCGACATGGTTGAAGACATTCTCCTCTATTTGCTGACCTTCCATAGAGAAATTGTGACATGAAACATCTCCCTGAAAGAGAAACGCACATGGCACCATGAACAAAACACTCAAGCTCTACTTTTACTTTTTTCTTGATTGCTATAATTTGTTCTAGGGTACATTCACGTGCAAGAACAATACGGGAGATACCTAATTGTTTATAGAAGGCAGCTGCTTTGGAATTTGAAACAGAGGCCTGAGTGCTGAGATGCACCTCTATTTTTTGGTGTAATGCTTCTTGAATAACACTCAAGTCCCAGCAAATAATAGCATCAATCTTAGCTTTTTTTGCTGCAGAGACAATCTTCTTCAGTTGCTCAAGTTCATCATCATAGATGATAACATTGAGGGTGAGGTATGCCTTAACTCCATGCTTGTGGCAGTACGTAACCACGTTCTTGAGTTCATCGCACGCAAAGTTTTGTGCAGTAACCCGCATGTTTAGTTCCTTTGTTCCGAAGTAAACAGCATCGCAACCTGCTTGGACAGCAGCACTTAACATAGCCCAGTTCCCCACAGGTGCTAAAAGTTCTTGCTTTGATTGTTGTCGTGTTTTCTTAGACATTTTTATGTTGAGAAATCATTTTAAGAAACAGATTATAATGAAGCTTCAATCATGATTTGATAAGGCTCTCTCCTGTCATCTCCTTTGGTTGCGGTACATCCATGAGCTTTAAAATAGTAGGCGCAATGTCTTGGAGTCCTCTATTCATTTTTAACTGTGCACGTTTGATGGTATGGTCATTACTGATGATAGTTAATGTAATAGGATTGAGACCATGACTTGGGTCAACACTTCCGTCATCGTAGAACATATGATCAGCATTTCCATGATCGGCCATGAGAAGGATAACATAATTATCCGCTAATGCTTTTGTAACAATCTTACCAACGCATGCATCAGTTACTTCACATGCTTTTACCACTGCCTCAAAAACACCACTATGCCCTACTAAATCCGGGTTTGCATAGTTGACCAGGATAAAATCATACATACCAATCTTTTTCAAGAGTTGCTCAGTTAATTCATAGGCAGACATCTCTGGTTTCTGGTCATAGGAAGGAACTTTTGGTGAGGGAACAAGAATTCTTTCTTCTCCGGCATAAGGATTTTCCTGTTGTGAATTAAAGAAAAAGGTTACATGGGCAAATTTTTCTGTTTCTGCTGTCCTTAATTGTTTTAAACCATTTTCGGCAAGGGTTTGCCCTAAATTATGGGTTACCTTCTGCTGCGGAAACGCTACTGGCAAGTTCCAATTTGAGTCATAACTACAAAAACAGACATAGTGCACATTGACCGGTGTCTTAGGTTGTTCAGGGCAGTATGCAAGGCTGTTCATCATCGCCGTAATCTGTCGTGAACGATCGGTCCTAAAATTGTACCAGATAAAGGCATCATTATCTTTGACCAGCCCTAAAGGAGAGCCCTTTTTATCCACAATGCATGTTGCCTGAACATAGTAATCAGTTTTGTCTCCTCGCTCATATGCCTTTTGAATTGCTTCGCTTGCAGATAGGGCAGTAAACCCTTTCCCTTCAACCATAAGTTCGTAACCCTTTTTTGTTCGATCCCAGTTTCTGTCCCTGTCCATGGTATAATACCTTCCACACACCGATACTATTTTTCCCACACCTACTGCTTTTATTTTTTTTTCTGCTTCCTCTACCATTGGCAGTGCAGAGCGTTCAGGCACATCTCTGCCATCGAGGGTAAGATGAACAAACACACGATCAAAGTTTTGTTGTTTGCAGAGTTCGAGGATCGCAAACATATGGTGGTAATCTGCGTGGATACCCTCAGTAGAAAAAAGACCATTAAGATGCAACTTCGTGTTATGATCCCTGCAATGCTGGATTGCTTTTTGTAGTACTTTATTGGTAAAAAATGATCCATCTCTTATTGCTCGGTTAATAAGTTCATACGGCTGCCAGACAATGCGGCCTGCTCCCATGGTGAGATGTCCAACTTCGCTGCCGCCTTGCACCCCTTCAGGATTGCCAACAGCATTTCCTGTACAGGCAAGAACAGTTGTAGGATAATGGGTTGTGTAGAAATCATGGTTGGGTGTGTCAGCATGGGTAATAGCATTTCCCTTGTAGTCCTTACCATGACCCCAACCGTCTCGAATGATCAGCATGACCTTATGTTTGGGCTGCATGATCTCAGAAAGATAACGATGTTTTTAAAGGTTTGCGTTTCTGATCTTACAGAAAAACTGATGGACAGAAAAAATTCTCTGAGATAACTTTGGTTTGTCAAACCAAGCTTTTGGCCAATAATTTGGTCTGATAAACCAAAGGTTTATAAATAAGTGCCGCTTTTTAGGCTCTATGGAAAAAAATATCCTCAGAGAATTGCTCCTAGAACAGGATCAAAAAAAACCGTTAAAATCCCTTGTGCAGCGTGAGCTGTGGTCAACGCTTAGCAGCCATCTACGAACGCCTTTTATCGTTATTGTTTCTGGCGTACGACGTTCTGGGAAATCAACGCTGTTGCTTGAACTCAGAGAAAAAGTAGACAATTACTATGTTAATTTTGATGATGAACGGTTTCTGTCCTTTAGTGTTCATGATTTTGCATTGATGTACGAGTTATTGTTGGAATTGTTTGGCGAACGTTCAGTTTTTATTTTTGATGAAATACAAAACGTTTCAGGATGGGAGCGATTTGTCCGTCGCTTGCATGATGAAAAAAAGAAAGTATTCATTACTGGTTCTAATGCAACAATGCTCAGCAGAGAATTTGGAACGCATCTCACCGGGAGATATGTATCATTTCCCCTTTATCCTTTCTCCTTCAAAGAGTTCTTATGGTGGAAGAAAGAGAAAAACGTCGATGTACAGCGATTGACGTCTAAGCAAAAGAGCCTTTTGAAACGAGATTTAAATGAATACCTCTCTGCAGGAGGATTTCCTGAGTTTCTTCTTACTGGAAAAGAAGAATACCTCGTTACCCTCTATGAAAACATTATTTATCGCGACATTATTACTCGATACAAGCTGCCTGACGAAAGGCCACTTAAAGAGACGGGTTATTTTGCAGCAAGTAATCTCGGGAAGGAACTAAGCTTTAACAAGATTCGTCATCTTACCGGGCTTTCGAGTGCAACAACTATTCGGGAGTATTTTGCTTATTTGGAGAACAGCTATCTTTTTTTTGTGTTGTCGCGTTATGACCCCTCTCTTGCAAAGCAGATATATGCACCAAAGAAAGTGTATGCCATTGATCCGGCACTGAGTAGGCTTGTTGGATTTCGACCAGCTCATGACCGGGGAAGATTACTTGAGAATGTTGTCTTCCTGCAACTCAAACGCCAAAATAAGGCGATTTACTTTGCTAAAGAGATCTACGAATGTGACTTTATTGTACGACAAGGAGCGGCTATTGTTGAAGCATTCCAGGTAACTGAAACTCTTACTAACAACAAAGACAGAGAGATACAGGGGCTTTTAGAGACAATGACTCGCTTTCGACTTAAAGAAGGAACAGTTATAACACAGGATCAAGAAGATGTTGTGAGAGAAAAGGGAAAAAAGATAACCATTTTGCCACTTTGGAAATGGCTCCTTCTGGAAAAGTAATGAATTTATTTAAGTAGGCGTATATTTTTCTCAACATGTTTACCTAATGTTGTCTTTCGATAAATTCTGCCAGTCTTCTCCTTTGGATTAACAACTTCAACAAGCTTTTTCTCTGTAAGTTCCGTTAATGCTCTTGAAATAATATTAAAAAAAGTGTTGCTTGTTTTACCATAAATCTTTCTTGTGAGTTCTGATGGCATGCTTGGTTTGTCTAGTGCGTGAAAAACGGTTTGTCTATTCCTTCCTCTTTTTACAAATGAAACAAAATCAAGCAATGACATAGTAATTCTATTAGTGAAATATCTATAAGAATGGAATTCAACAATCTATTAGCAAAGTATATACAAAAAACAAAAGATTTATAAGGAAGTATAGTAAAAGTATAGTAAAAAGAGCAAGATCGAAAGTAGGGGTGGGAGATACATGGGAAAAAGAACAACCGAATTTGTTATAGGTTTAATTGGCGGAATTTTTGGTTTCTTTGGTGCGTTGTTTGCTTTATTCTTTGGTGGTTTAGGCAGCGCCCTAGGTGCAGAAGGCGCATCAGGGGTTATAGGAATGGGGTGGTTAGCAGTTCTACTATCAATTATTGGGATCGTTGGTGCTTCTTTGGTAAAAAGCAAAACAAAGCTTGGTGGGTGGCTAATGATTGTTAGTGCAGTAGGTGGTGTGATAAGTATTAGTTTCGCCTATAGTCTAGCTTTTGTATTGTTAATAATTGCGGGTTTAATGGCACTATTGAAAAAAGGTGAATAAAAATGAGTAACAAAAACCTTCTTTTAGCGAGCATTTTAATTATTGGACTTTTTGTTTTAGTTGGGTGTAGCGGTGAAAATGGATCTACTGCAAGTCCCAATGAAAATTCTCAACCAGAAGAAAAAAGTAATGAACATATTCAAAAAGAAGTGTTAGCAACTGCAGTTAAAGCCTATGTTGACGCTTCTTCAAAAAATTGGGATGAAGATCTACAGGATGATGGGATCATTGTATATCCAGAACTAAAAGATGCTAGTGACAATGTTGTTAAGTTTGAAGGCATTGAATTAAAAGTAGACATAGAGATTTGGACAAAAAAACTAAATGAAGATTTCAAAGAGGTTAAAGATAGAAATATATATAATGGCTCAGGAATTATTGATACTTGGAAAGATGGTAACTTTATGTTTGATGGTGGGATTAAAATCCCTTTTGATGACATAAAGGTTATAGAATCTGACAGAGATTATGGTGAGTTATATGTTAAGATACATGCTAATGAAAAGGTATATGAAGCAAAGAGCTTAATGGGGGTTAGAATTAAGCCAGAAAGTGAATAGCTTCTATTAACGAGAAGTTTGTGTTGTGTGGGGGAGCCCCCTTTATTTTTGATTATTTATACCATTTTTTTTAATGTATCTTCTTGAAATCATGACCGACAAAGGATGCTTTTTTTCCTAACTCGTCTTCAATCTCCATCAAGCGGTTGTATTTGCAGACTCTTTCTCCCCGTGAAGGTCCGACCTTGACAAATGCTGCATTTACCGCAACAGCCAAATCTATCATGGTTGTGTCATTCGTTTCTCCACCACCTCGATGGCTTATGATGGTGATCATCCCATGCTTTCGTGCAAGCATACAACAGTTGATCGTTTCCGTTAGTGTTCCAATCTGATTGAGCTTAATGAGGATGGCATTGATTGCCTTGAGATCAATAGCCTTTTGCAGCCGTTTTGGATTCGTAACGGTTAAATCATCACCTATAATTGGTAGTTTACTCCCTAATTTTGCCGTAAGTTTTGGCCAGTATTCCCAATCATCCTCATGAAGAGCATCTTCAAGCGTAATAATCTCCGGATACTTCTTTATCCATGCAGCAAAATACTCAATCATTTCTTCTGAGCTTAATTCTTTATTATCTTTAGAGAGTATATATTTTCCATCCTCAAAGATTTCAGAAACCGCAGGATCTAGACTAAGGCCAATATCTTTTCCTGGCTGATAGCCTGCATTCTTGATTGCTTCAAGCATTAATCCTAACGGCGCATCATTTGTTGCCAAACCTGCAGGAGCAAAGGCACCTTCATTTCCTACATTAGCGTTTAAGCTTTTAGACTTCAATACTTTTTTGAGATGCAGATACGTTTCAATGCCATAACGCACAGATTCCTTTACCGTAGACGCTCCAACAGGGGAGATCATATATTCCTGCAAATCAGCTGATTGGTCTGCGTGCACGCCTCCTTCAATAACAACCATCATCGGACAGGGCAAAACAAAGGAAGTTATGGGCAACGAAAAAGTTTCTCGTAAATAGTGATAAAATGCCTGCTTTCGCGATTGTGCTGCTGCTCTGGCGACTGCTAACGAAACACCGAGAATAGCATTTGCTCCGAATTTGCTTTTATTTTCTGTTCCATCTAATTGTATCATCCATTGATCAATAGCTTCTTGGTTTTGTGCATCTTTTCCCAGTAGCGTAGGAGCAATCTTCTTGTTAACATTCTCTACAGCTTTCAACATTCCCTTACCAAGATATCTTTTGCTGTCTCCATCAAGGAGCACAGTTGCTTCGTGAATTCCCGCAGAGGCTCCAAAAGGAACAGATGCTGTAGCTCTCGTTCCATCGCTGAGATCTGCAGAAACTTCCAATGACGGTGTTGATCCAGAACTTAAAATTTCTCGTGCCTTTATCTGGGAAATTGTTGCCATCTTCCTTACCCCCTTACGCTAACCCTCTACCTATACTTTACTTACGAGCCCGTACATGGACTCCATTCGCTATAAAGACCATCCTTACAGGTTCTGATCTGCTGCCCTTCTTGCTCAACCTCTTTGACTTCATAGCTGAGACACCACAAGAAAAACAAGAATCGTGCTTGGCAGGTTTCCTTCTTTACCGTCGCAGTACAATCACGAACCTCATCAGCGATACATCCATTGAGCTCAGCCGGCTGTTCCAAGATGCTTGGAATTGTCTCACTAGAACTTGTGCATTTTCCATTGATACATCCCTGATCTAGCCCACAGGCCTGAACCAGATTTTTTGTGATGTAACTCTCACAAGAACTGCTTGTTTTCCCTGGATCAAGGCATTCCCATATTAAGTCATTACGGTAGATGGCCTGACCGTCGCAAAACTGTCCACCAACAGTTGTTGGAATACCACAATCAGCATTGGTGTTGCAACGCATAGTTTGAATTGTTGCTGATTCATTGGCGCATGCACCAACACTACAATGCGTGTAGGAAAGATTCATGCAGTCAACGCTTGTTTCATTCTTATTGTTATTACTACAGTAATATTCGGTTAAGGTATTCCCGAGGCAGTAGTCTGTATAGGTTTTATTATTTGAAAAGACTACCCCTAATTTGTGGTAGGTTAATCCTAAATCACTATCAACGCAAGATCCTTGATCAACACATTTCCCATCAAAACAAGTTTGTGTAGCAGTACAGTTCTGCAATTGCGTTTGTTTTGGCTCTTGCACACAATTGGCGTTAGGTGTTGCTGGATTAAGGCATGTCCAGGTAGTACTGTTCATCCATGGACTGTTATCTTTACAGTAAGTTTGATTTCTTTGATCCCCACAATCATCATCGGCAAAGCATGCAATGGCTTGATTGATGTAGCCACATGCTCCTTTGCTGCATTCATCAAATAATTCATCAAGGCAATCAATGATTGTTTCGTTTTGCAGAGTATTATTATTAATACAATAAAACTCATGCAATATCGTACTACTATTTTCACAGTAATCTGCTGTGGTTATTCCCTGATAGGTTGTTTCTCCTGCACGGACATAATCTAAGCCGCTGTCATTCTCATAACATGCTAACTTGGTACAATTGCCATTACTACATTGTTCTGTCTTATCACAGGCATCGATCAAAATCTCATCATGTTCTTGAACACATGTTGAGTTTACCTGGCCGGGATTCAAACAAATCCATTCGGTTATATTCTGATAGACATTGTTTTGGCTACAAAAATTTTGACTATAGATTGCTTCACCACAATCACTATCACGATTACAATTACCTACAATTTGCTGTTTACAGGCATCATACTCTGCATCAATACAACCAAACTCGCATTGTTTGTACTCAGATTTTGCAGTTTCCCCTTCACAATAGTATTCGTAGATTTTATCTTGGAGACAAGAGTCTTTGTAGATGAGACTTGCAGAATCATTATCTGTTGTGATGGTACGATTAACATACCCAGGGGTAAACTCATCAATTGCTTGATCCGAATCAACACAACTTGGCGAAGCTTTTGTCGTTGTTGGAGAACTGGTTTTACCGTTAACTGTACATACGCTATCACTGCACGTACTTCCATACAGGTCATTGCAGTTTACCGTTGTTAACTCCCAAAGACCTCCATTACACCAGTACTCAAGAAGGACATTCGGATATTGGGTACTACAACGATCATATTTTGTTTTTGTTTCTCCACTTTGAATGTTCTTTAATAGAATACTTCCTTTGACGTGATGATCGTCACCATCACTATCATCAATACAGCGCCAATCTTGTACACCTGAAGGTTCTGATGGTACGGGTTGTGCTACTGGTTCTGGCTGTCCGCTGCCTTGCCCATTTTGTTGCTCAACTATTTGATTATTTTGTTGATTGGTTGTACTGGTGTTTGATGGTTGCTGTTCCTGGTTTAAAACAATATTTCCAAATATCCCGGATTCTGCACAGCCTGCAATAAGTCCTGTAAGTAGAAGAATAAGAACCATACTCAGCCAGATTAACCCTCTTTTCATAGCACAACTAAAAAACTTCTTTTCCTATATAAAGATTTCTAAATCTTTAGAGAACTGTTTAATTTGATTATTAGTTTACACTTTAATAATAAGCCGAGATTTCTGCACTTTTGGTGATTTAAATGGAAAAATTGAATGAAAAAAAAGAAAGTGGGTAGTACAGCAATACAGAAGCGGTAGAAGTGCTACTTCTATAGCAAGAATTCAAAAAATCAGCAGGCAGATGGTTTACAAGCTTGTTGCAAAACATAAGAAAGAAGGGTC
>JACPJR010000012.1 GCA_016187565.1 Candidatus Woesearchaeota archaeon | reverse complement strand
TGAGTTGTGGCCGTTAACGCTGTACGGATAGTGTCCAAACGGCAGTATGCCTCAGGTCAGCTTCGTTTATTCCTTTAAGAAAGAGCACTTATTATGGTTTACGCCACCAGTCAGAGACTGGTGGAAAGGTTAGATTATAATTATCCCCGTTATAATTTTCATCAGACTCAGTATTGTCCCAACCTCTCCAAACTAAATCAAATCCTGGATGGTTTCTTTTTTGCATTTCCTCATAGTCATGAATCCCTATAGGGATTTGGGATGGTTCTAGATTAGCATCATAAACTTCTTCGTCAAGTATTATTACACCATGAAGTACTGGATGTTTCTTTCTGGACTGCACCCCAATGGCGGCTGACGGATTGCTTCCGAGCAATCCTACGAAGCACCCGAAGGGGGCCCGCTTCGTCAGCGCCACCGTGACGTGCACGAGTCGGGGCCCTTATGGGGTGACTCGTAGGGCGTGGCAAACTTCGTTTGTCACGACCGTAGCACCGCCATAGGTGACGCTTTGAAGTTAAAAGGTTTACATATAAAGATGATATGATAAGATATCATCCTCTTTGCAAACCTTTGGGTGATACTTCCGGTGAGGAATAGAAGCTTTTCAGAAATTTCTCCTGTAGGCTTATGAGGAACTGTTCATTACAAAGGGGGATGGAAGAACAAACGCTGGTAAAAATAGCTTTATGTACAGCAATCCTGGGAATTGTTACCTTATTCTTTCTTACGCCACGACTGACACTTCAGGATCAAACAAGACAGACACTGCTCTTAGCAGAGGATAAAGATACCCTAGTATTTCAAGGAGATGTCCAAGAAATACAACAAAGAGAAGGAGTTATCTTCCTCAAGCTTCGCGTCCAAGAAACAAGAGAAGTCGTGCTCTTTACCGACGATCCGCTCACTATCACCCAGAACGACCGTGTTGAGGTTACCGGGAAGGTTGCAACCTACGAGGGAAAAAAAGAGATCATCGGGGATAGTGTAACGGTGTTACCTAAGAACAAAGAAAAAACAAATAAGAAATAATACAAAAACAGCTTCATCCAAAATTCGCTAGCGCTCAGCTTAGCAGCTTCAAACTTCTGGATTATTTCTAGCATGGCTGAGAGACCCCGTAAGGGACACGTTCCCCCTCTCAGATGGACCTTTGATAAAAGGGAAGTTTGACCTAAGGCTGCTAACCCTTTTTTTGGATGAAACTTACAAAAGCGAAAGAGATTTATACTCGAGGACATCACTCGATGGTTTGTGAAGATAATGAGAACTCAGGAGGTGAGGCTCATGGGATGTGGCTGCTGCGGAACAAGCGCAAGTAAAGGCAAAAAGAACAAGTAAATGGTACTGTTCTCTCAAAGGATTGTTGCGAACCCAGAATGCAACAGTCCCTGTTTTTTTAGGTGATCAGTCAAAGAAAATAGCAAAACTGCTTGATACAAAGTTGGACTGCTCTGAACAAAAGGCTATATTTCTTCCAAGAACGCTTTTGGTGTTAATATCTTAGTCCCACGAAACGCTTGCAGCACAAGTAAGTCTGGATCTCCAGTAACAACTCTAATCATGTTCTAACACATCTTTTTCTTTAATCCCTTTCCTCTTGGCGAATGTCCTTCCAAAAAGAGCCAACCGTTCAAAATCTTTTACCGTTGGTAGCTCTACTCTTTTAAAGATAATAGTATCTCCTCTACCATAAACCGCAAACTTCGTTCCAGACTCTATTTGCATTTCTTCTCTAATTTCTTGTGGTATAACAACTTGCCCTTTTGGAGAAGTTGTCGTTATTTGTACTTCTCTTTCTTTCATTAAACCACCAAGTAAAATAGTTTTACTTTCTTACTTAAATACTTTTCGGTGGATTTACTATACTAAAACGATGTGTCTAACTTTCCTGCAAAGAATAACGGAATTGCTTCTAAGAAACATGCTTGCTCTGCTTCTTGAACTTTTTGCTTGAGACTCTCAACTGTTTCTCCGGGAACAACAGGAACTTTTTTCTGAAGAATAATCGGTCCTGCATCAACAGTTTCGGTTACAAAATGGAGGGTACAGCCAGTTTCAGTCACTCCAGAACGTAAGACTGCTTCATGGACATTTACATCCATGCCGCCAGAAAATGCAGGCAACAATGACGGATGAATATTCATCATTCTACTCTGATAATACTGAACAAACCATGGGCTCAAAATACGCATGTAGCCAATTAACAGAATTAACTTTACCTGATATTTATCTAAAAGAGACGCTACCTCTCTATCAAAGGCTTCACGATCTTTTTTTTTCTGATCCATATCCCGAGGATTAACAAAAAATGCAGGGATATGATACTTTTGTGCCCGTTCTAAAGCAAGAGCATGTTCCCGATCAGACACGACAACAGCAATCTTTGCATCAAGCCTTTTTGCTGCAATGGCGTCAATAATGGCTTGCATGTCTGTTCCTTTAGTAGAAGCCAATATGCCAATGGTGTTGGATGTCATGGGGTTTAAGAGATCTATATATGAATGCAAAGTAAAAATGAAAAGTAAGCCTTCTTCCATCACAGCGCCACTTATGGCGGTGCGACGGTCATGGCTACACTTCGTTTACCATGCCCTACGAGCCACTCCGAAGGAGCCTACCCTCGGCTCGTCGCACGCTCATAGGTGCTGGACGCAACGGGGCTTGCCCCCCAAACTTTACCGAAGTTTGATCAAAAGGGTGCAACATAAAGTTGCACTTCGTGGCCTTCGTGTTGCCTGGATAGCCACGCCGAAGAGCTTCATGCTCTTCCTTGCGTGTCAACTGAGCGTAACCAGTTGTGGTTAAACTGCATCTTCGATAATGCCCCGTGTAGGATCAGTGAGATAAGTATAGGCACGGAAGGTATTTTCCATTAACATAGCTACAGTTAATGGACCAACCCCACCAACCGGAGGAGTGACAAAAGAGGCTTTCTGCCTTATAGCCTCAAAATCAACATCCCCAACAATTCTATCTTTTATTTTTTTAAAGCCTGCATCAATAACAATAGCCCCTTCTTTAATCATTGGCCCCGTAATGAGGTTAGGTACCCCTGTTGCAGTAATCACAATATCTGCTTCACGCGTATGTCGTGCTAAATCTTTTGTTTCACGGTGGCAAACCGTAATGGTGGCGCCTCGCTGGAGAAGTAATAATGCAAGTGGTTTTCCCACCACGTTGCTACTATTGACAATGGTAACATCCTTTCCTAAAATGTCAATACCGTGGTACTCAAAGATTCTAACAATGCCTTGCGGAGTACATGCCACTAATCGTGGTTCTCCAATGCACAATTTTCCAAGATTTCGGGTTGTAAAGCCATCAACATCCTTTGCTCGCCGGATGGTCTCAAGAATACGGTTGGTATGCAAATGCTTTGGCAGGGGAAGTTGTACTAAAATACCATGAACATCCTCTTTGTTGTTTAAGTCCTCAATGACATCCACAATCTCATCTTCAAGAATATTTTCACTCAAGCGATAGATCTCAGAGCGGATACCGATATCATGACAGGTGCGCTGTTTTATACCAACGTACGCCAACGATGCAGGATTTTTCCCAACGAGAATAACTGCTAAGCCTGGCTTTTTGGCTAGCTTGTCAATTTTATACTTCAGTTCTTTCTTGACTTCATCCGCAATCTTGTTTCCATCAACAATAACCGCAGCCATGGCATTTATCCTTGCTTCTCTTACCTTCTCTTTATCTTATCTTCTTTCATTTGATGTCCGGATAGAGTGGGAATTGATGAGCAAGAGACATCACTTCTTTCTGTACTTCCTGTATGACCTGCTCATCATCATGATGCGCAATAACGTTAGTAATCATCTTACCAATCTGTTTCATCTCTCTTTCCTTCATTCCTCTCGTGGTAATTGCCGGAGTTCCGAGACGGATCCCGCTCGGATCAAGAGGTTTTCGAGGATCATCAGGGATCATGTTCTTGTTGAGCGTTATCCCTGCTTTATCAAGGGCTGTCTCTGCCTGTTGTCCGGTAACTCCCTTAGAGCTATAGACATCAACAAGCATCAAGTGATTGTCAGTTCCTCCAAACATGATTTTAAAACCGTTTACCCGTAATGTTTCACAGAGGACTTTTGCATTGACAATAATTTGTTTTGCATATGCTTGAAATTCTGGTTTGAGTGCTTCTTGGAAAGCAACAGCCTTTGCCGCGATATTATTCTCGTGCGGACCACCCTGAAAACCAGGAAAGACTGCCTTATCAATAGCCTTGGCAAATTTCTCTTTACAAAGGATCATTCCTCCCCGAGGTCCTCGTAATGTTTTATGGGTTGTTGTTGTCACAATATCAAAAAGAGGAACAGGATTTTTGAGTTGCTTTCCAGCAATGAGCCCAGCAATATGAGCCATATCCATCATGGTAATGGCTCCAACCTCATCTGCAATTTTTTTGAATCCCTCATAATCTAATTCGCGGGAATATGCTGAAAATCCCGCAAGGATGATCTTTGGCTTGTGCGTTTGTGCCATTGCTCTGAGATTATCGAGATCGACGTTACCAGAAGCATCAGTTTTATAGCGGACAAAATTGAAGATCTTTGCCATAGAGGTAACCGGATGACCATGGGTAAGATGACCACCATGGGAGAGGTCCATTCCAAGAATGGTATCACCAGGCTCAAGCAAGGCAAAGTACACAGCAATATTCGCAGGAGCTCCTGATAATGGTTGAACATTCACATGTTCTGCTCCGAAGAGTTTTTTTGCCCGTTCAATGGCTAATATCTCAATAGCATCAATATGCTGACAACCGCCATAGTACCTTTTTCCCGGATATCCTTCAGAATATTTATTGGTAAGTACAGACCCTAAAGCTTGGAGAACAGCAAGGCTGACAAAATTTTCCGATGGGATCAACTCAAGACCATTATTCTGTCGTTGACGCTCCTGTTCGATGTAATAAGCAATGTCAGGATCAACGTCGTTCAACATCATGGTCCCACCTCCACCTTACTGAAAATGCTCAGGGATTTAGCAGCCTATAAATACTTTGCGCTTTCCTTTCGTCGAGTCATCAACAGGAGTGATTTTCACTTGGGTCCTTTTTCAGCACACTTTTTTGAGCAAAATCGGTACAATGTTCCATGCCACTTCCGTTCATAAACCCGTTCTTCACGATCTCCTAATGGCTTACCACAAGCAGCACAATCTCCTAAATTACCTTTTCCTTTTGCACCTTCCATAAAGCCCGCTTCTTGGGGTGAGAGTTCATCATCTTCTTCCAGTTCCTCAATTCCTTCTTCCGTATAGATATCCTCATCATCGTCTGCAAGCTCTTCCTCATCTTGGTTCTCATCATCTAATTTTGGTTTCATGGAAACACCTCTGTTTGTTTTCAACAAAGTAAGTCTTACCGTGCATTGCAACGGATTGGACTATCAACATCAATGGAGGATAGCAGACAGCTTGTTAGCATGTATTGCCAGTTTAATCTCCCGGGCAATTCTTCTTCCGGTACTCATGGGCTCGTCATAGAGCAACACGGTATATGGAGATCCATTCATGTAAGGATTTGTCCCTGCGACAATTCGTGCACTGATTTCAAAGACAAATATTTCCTCCTGAGGGGTAAAGATGGTCTCAAGACAGAAAGGACCGATAAGTCCCGGAGGAGCGATTTTTTTACTCTCAGCAACTACCTGCTCTCCCATTGCCAAAAGCTGAGGAAGGAATGATTCACGAACAACTAAGGGGATATTACCAACAATAACATAGGAGGGATCTACTTTGGCTAAAGCAATCTGATCTCGAGCACTTATTCTGCCTAAGGAATCAACATTACTTTCATAACGCTTATCAAAGCCCATAATTTCAACCGTATCAGTCAACGGCGAATAAAAATAATGGACATAGATCGGAACACCAATGATATACTCCTGGATAATATACGTCTCCTCATGATGGCCCTTGATTTTTTGCTTGAAATCCGTTTCACTGTTTGCAATAAAATAGCCCTTTCCGCCTTTTGCACCGTGAAATTTCACAATGACACTTCTATCAATTTCTTTGGGATTACTAAAAATCCTGGGCATTTTCAGTCCAGCGCCAAGTAACCATTCTCGTTCAAGTTTTCGATCAGATTCCCACTCCAAGATTTGCTTGTTACCGAAATACTTCACTTTTAATTTTTCAACTGCCTCAGGCCCAAGATAAGCTATAAAGGATCCATGGGGAATGATAATAGCATTTTCTTTGATAAGATGATCTTCAAGCTTGAGGAAATCAGTATAGCTATCAACCTCCAAAAACGAATCTGCAACACGAAATTGTCGATAAACCTTAGTTGCCTGTTTCTTACAGATAACAATGGTAGAAAATCCCTCATCTTTTGCCCCTTTCAGGATCTGGAGGGCAGAATGGCTTCCAATCGTCGCAATTTTGTAGGGAATGCTTTTCGCCATAGCCAGAGGAATGAATGGAAATATATAAATGTTATAGTAAAATTGTTATAGTAATAAGAAAAGAGCATAACCTATGGAAACAATTATCCATCTCCATGAAGCATGGCGCATGTTTCAACGGAGCAGAGATGTTGCTCAGCGAGGAATGACCTCGTTTCAGGGATCTGCAGAGAGCATCTGTAAGCAAATTATCGAGGCATGTTGGGATGAGCAACAGCAGTATTTTAAAGTGAGCGCAACAGGACATTTTCAGGAGTTTTATACCCGGGATTTTGGGTGGTGTGTTGATGCATTACATGCGTTAGGTTACACATCAGAAGTGAGAAAAACATTGCGCTATGCCTTAACTCGATTTACGCATGCAAACAGAATAACCGTCGCAATTACTCCTCGAGGAAAGCCCTTTGATTTTCCTGAGTTTGCTCCAGATTCACTGGCCTATCTCCTGCGATGCCTGCGCGTGCTTCAGGATATTGATCTGATGAAGGCTCATCAATCACTGATCAATGCAGAGATTCAGCGATATTATCAGAAGGTTATTGATCCAACAACCGGCCTGGTACGAAGAGACAGAACCTTTTCTGCCATGAAAGACCATGCATTACGACAAGGTTCCTGTTACAATACGTGTATGGTAGGCATGCTCAGCAAAGAGATTAATGCTCTCAATGAACTGCTGAAGAAAAAAGTATTTGTAAATCCTTTCGAGCAGTATGATTATGTAAGCATTCTCAAGAAGTATTATTGGACAGGTTCTTTTTTTCGCGATGATTGTTCAGATAACCTGTATGTTGCAAGCGATGCACAGCTCTTTCCGTTTTGGGCAGAAATCATCGAAGATAAGACAATGCTCACGAGCTGTATGTACGCAATCCAACGAGAAAAATTAGACCAGCCCGTTCCCTTGAAGTACACGGCACAGCACCAAGGAACATTACGATGGTATAACTACCTAGCTTCTGGCTACCAGGCAAATAGTATCTGGTCAATGCTCGGTATGATGTACTGCCAGATCTTAGCAAAGATCGACAAAGAAAAAGCACAAGAGCACCTGCTCCAGTATGAACAATTAATCACAAAGCATCACAACTTTTTAGAGGTATATAATCATGATGGAAACCCCTTCAGAAGATTTTTCTATGCGACTGATGAAAGTATGTTGTGGTGTAGTATGTGGCTTGATTTAACGAGGAAGTTAACGTAAAAGAAGGTTATGAACAGGTTCAGAACAAAAAAAAAGATGAAAGATTAATGAGCGTAATTATTCCGGATTTTTTTCCATTAACTTTATGAAAACAAAATAATATCAGCTATGACATGAAATGGTATTATTTTGATACCTCCATTTGGATTGACATCTATGCAAAGAGAGGATATCATAGAGAGGTTGCAAAGGAACTTTTAGCGAAGATAATTGTTGACGATAACGGTGTTGTATATTCTGACATCACCCTTGCTGAACTAAAAAAATTGGGATTTTTGGCCTATGATCTTAACCAAATGTTCAGTCTTGCAAAGCTAGGTTACTTAAAACGAATTTACCCAACAAGAGAACAGGCTGAAGAAGCTAAACGATTAGCCAAGCAAAGAAGAGTTCCTTTTGGAGATGTATTTCATGCAGTACTAGCACGAGACCATGATGCACAGTTAGTTTCACGAGATTGGGACTTTGAAAAGCTCAAAGATATAGCAAAGGCAAAAAAAACAGAAGACCTACTCTAAACGAGTACCTAGTTTCTGAGCAATTTCTCTTGCTGCCTCTTCCCGTGCACGTCGTAAGACTTTAGGGGTCATTTTTCTCTTATTTACTCCTGCACCATACATTCGTTCTAATTGAAGAAGTGCCTCTTGTTTTTCTAAATCCTTTATCTTATCTCGAATGGCCTCACGAATAAATTCAGTTTTTGTTGCGTATCGATGTTCCTTCATAACCTTTTCCAAGTCATCGATGAAATTTTCCTCAAATCGTACAGAGATCGTTTCCATTGTATTACAAAGTAATACTTAGTAATATATAAAGGTTTTGGTTGACCTCCTCCTCGGGGTAAACCCTCAGCCTGCGGGCTGACCCTCGCTGCGGCTCGGGCGAGGATTCCAGTGTTTGGCGTGGTGAGCCTTCTGATTTCGGACGTACCCTATTGCTTTCTCGAGGGTAACATTTCCAACG